>DASXND010000035.1:0-14674 GCA_036495265.1 Dyella sp. | reverse complement strand
GATCTTGTGGTCGCCGGTGATCATGGTCACGCGAATGCCGCCGGCGTGGCATTCCTTCACCGCTTCGATGGCTTCCTTGCGTGGCGGATCGAGCAGGCCGACCAGCCCCAGTAGGACGAGCGTCCTGGGCAAATCGGCGGGGGAGAGATTTCGATCGGCTAGGCCGGGATGATCGAGCCAGGCGAGCGCCAGCACGCGCTCGCCCTGAGCCGCAAGTTCGTCTGAAGCAGCGAGGAAATGCGGCAGATTGATCGGTTGTGGACCATCTTTCGCCTGCTGCCGATCGCAATGCTCAAGAATAACTTCGGGCGCGCCTTTGACGAGCAGAAACTGACCGCCATCTGCCGCTTCATTGAGCGTGGCCATGAAGCGATGTTCCGACTCGAAGGGAATCGCATCGACGCGGCGATAAGCCGCTTGCTGCGCCTGCCGTTCCAGGCCGATCTTGTTGGCAAACGGATAGAGCGCGCCCTCGGTCGGATCGCCCTCTACCTTCCATACGTCTTCTTCGAAGCGCAGTTCGGCGTCGTTGCACAGCATGGATACGCGGCCCATCAGATCGAGCACCGGATCCTGGCTCGCCGGCGCGCCATCCCGCAGCACCTGTCCTCCTGGCGCATAGCCGTCGCCTTCGATCTTGTAGGCGCTGTCCGCCGTCACGGCCGACACCACCATCATCTCCATCAAGGTCAGCGTGCCGGTTTTGTCGGAACAGATGCGCGACACCGAGCCCAGGGTCTCCACCGCGGGCAGCCGCCGGATGATGGCGTGGCGCTGGGCCATCCGCTGCACGCCGATCGCCAGCGTAATCGTGATGATCGCCGGCAGGCCTTCCGGAATCAGCGACACCGCGATACCGACGACAGCCTGGAATATTTCGACAAACGGCAAGCCTTCGACCCATCGGCCATACGCAAACACCAGCGCGCCGACCACGAAGATGACGGCGGTAATGGCGTAGCCGAATTTCTTGATCTGGCGAAGCAGCGGCGTCTCCAGCGCGTTGACGGCCGCCAGCATTTGATTGATGCGCCCGAGCTCGGTGTCGCTGCCCGTGGCAACCACCAGCCCGGTGCCGCGTCCGGATACGACCAGCGTGCCGGAGTAGGCCATGCTGTGGCGGTCGCCCACCGTCGCATTGCTGGCAACAGGGGCGACGGACTTGTCGCTTGGAACCGACTCGCCCGTAAGCGCCGCTTCCTCCATGCGCAGATTCTTCACCTCGATCAGGCGCAGATCGGCAGGCACTTTGTCGCCCGACTCGAGCAGCACGATGTCGCCAGGCACTAACTGTTCCGATGCGAGCATGCGCGTCTCACTCGCGCGCAAGGTTCTCGCCTCTGCGGATAGCATGTTGCGGATCGAATCGAGCGCTTTCTCGGCCTTGCCTTCCTGCACAAACCCAAGCAAGGCATTGATGACGACCACGCCAAGAATGATGGATGCATCGATCCACAAGCCAAGCATCAGCTTGACGAAACCGGCGCCGAGCAACACGTAAACGAGAATATTGTTGAACTGGCCCAGAAACTTCATCAGCAGGCTTTGCTTGCCGACTTCCGGCAGGCGGTTGGGGCCGAACTTCTGAAGCCGCTCAGTCGCCTGCCCAGCATCTAGCCCTGATGCAGGGTTTACTCCCAGCTTGTTCGCCGCGTCGTCCGCGCTCACGGCATGCCAGGCCGGGGCCTCTCGTTGACGTGCTGCGCCTGCCGATTCGTTCATCGCTCACTCCACAAAGGCGTTGCGGGTGCTGACTTCTGGAAACCGGGTGTTCGAGAGATGTTCTATCGCGGGTTCATCTGGCGAAGACGGCCAACGACCAGCGCGGCGGTGCGGGAAATCCCGCTTCGAACCTGAAGGCCGAAGTGCTGCGTTTGAATGCCGCCAAACGCATCGGCGCGAGGTATCCCCAGCCATCGGCATGGCCACTTGCCTACCCGTGCCGGCCTTGCTCAGTGTGTTGCGCGACGGCGTGTAGCCGACGTGAGGCAGGGGGCATGGCGTGCCGTCAGGCTTCCGTCCCTGGTGTACGCCATGGCACCCCCACAGCAAAACAGCGCTTCACACCGCGAGGCGTAAAGCGCTGTTCTGGCTGGAATGGATGGTGGAGCGGAGGAGGATCGAACTCCCGACCTCTGCATTGCGAACGCAGCGCTCTCCCAGCTGAGCTACCGCCCCACACGAGCCATCAATCTTACCAGTGGGTTCTGGCCTTCGCCAAGCCCCCGGCCAGGCCTGTTGTCAGGGCAACAGGCGCGTCAATCCGTCATGCAACACGTCGCGGCGCCAGCCGTCGAGAAACTCGGGCCATTGCGCCGTCACCACGTATTCTTCCAGCACCTTGCGCGGGCAGAGCAGGCCGCCGGGCAGGTCCAGTTCGGTGGCGCAACTATCGGTATAGGTCTTCATGGCGGCCAGCGCCTTCTTCGCTTCGCCCTGCGGGGACTCGGGGATAGGTTCGGCAGCGGCGATTTCGTCGGCGTCGAGCGGGCGACCAAGCAAGTCCAGCAGTTCCGCCCGCTGCGGTGAGCGCAAGGCTCGTTGTCCGCGCGTGCGCTGTTCCAGCGCGCTAGTCGATGCCGGTGGTTGCTGGGCCAGGCTCATGGCCAGCGCATCCTCGAGCATCCACGGGCGCGGGCGGTCGAGCGTGCGTGCGGCCTGGTCGCGCCAGCGCAAGACGCGACGAAGCAGCGCACGCTGCTCCGGTCGCCATTCGGAAGCGCCGCGAAACGACCGCTGTGGCTGCGGGTCGCCTTCGCGGTGACAGGCGCGCTGCTTCAGGCGCTCGCAGTCTTCGGCATGCCAGGCCGTACGATCGCGTTCGGCCAGGCGCGCGGCGAGCTGTTCGTGCACGGGCTTGAGGTAGACCACATCCAGGGTGGCGTACGCGCGCTGCGATTCGGTCAGCGGACGCTGTAGCCAGTCCGAGCGCGTTTCGCCCTTATCCAGCTCGGCACCGGTCAACTCGGCCACCAGGGCACGGTAGCTGATGCCCAGCCCCATGCCGACGAAGGCAGCAGCAATCTGTGTATCGAATAGCTGGCGCGGTCCATGCGGCAGCAACGGCGACAGCGCTTCGAGATCTTCGCTGGCGCTGTGCATGACCGTCGTGACGCCACCGTCGCCGATCAGCGGACGCAGTGCGTCGCCGATCTCGAAGGCCACCGGGTCGACCAGCGCGTAGCGTCCATGCCAGCCGAGCTGGATCAGGGCCAGCTGGGGATAGAACGTATTGCGGCGCATGAATTCGGTATCGAAACCGAGCACGGCATCGGCGGGCAACTCGCCCAGCCAGCTTTGCAAGGCGTCGCGGTGATCGATCCATGCTGCGTCGGGGGTTGGGGCGGAGAGTTGATGCATGCGTCTTCCTGGCGATGCAGAACGCGCACTCGCGCATTGTCCTGACATCGGTTTGTGCCTAAGGTTAAGCAATGCACCATAGCAGGCCGACCAGGGACGCCCAACATGCCGAGCAAGGAAACCGTACGTCGCCAGCGTGCCATGGGTGGAGCCTTGGGCGTTGCCGTACTTACCTTGGCCCTGGTTTATCACTTCTTTCCGCGCGTCTTTCATGTGGAGCCGTCGGTCATCGCCGCGAAGCGCGCCATGAATCTTGGTCCGATCCCGAGCATCGCCTCCGGCCCCCCCGCGTCGCCGGCGCGCAATGTCGCGGAGATCGATGCCGGTCCGCCGCTGACCTTGGCACCGACCGAGGTCATCGTGGCGCGGCTTGGGCATAAGGATGCGAATCTGCCCGAGCAGCTGAGTGCCGACACGCCTGAGGTCGAGGGGTTGCTGACGCGCGCTGGCAAGGCCCTGCGAACCGGTCAGCTGGCGGGTGACGAAGGTAGCGCGGTTGCGCTCTACCAGCGGGCGCTAAAGCTTAAGCCGGACAGCCGCCGGGCCGCGCAAGGCTTGTTCGAGGTGCGCGCCCGACTGGTCGCGGAAATCAACCAGGACCTCGCGGTTGGCGACGCAGAGTCGGCCGGCGACCTGCTCGGCACGCTCAAGGACATGCCTGATTCGAAAGACGATGCGGCCCAGCTTCAGGTGAAGTTGAAGACGCTGACGCAGGTACGACCCTTGCTGGCCAAGGCGGCCGCCTTGCTGCAGCAGGGCAGTGCGGACCAGCCCAAGGGCGCCAATGCACTGGAGCTCTATCGCCAGGTGCAAGAGATGGACCCGGACAATGCCGTGGCGGAGCAAGGCGTGTTGCAGGTGCAGCGAGCCGTGCTTGACCGGGCGCTGGCTGCGGTGGCGCAAAACGACTTCAAGGGGGCGGATCAAGCGCTGGGCGAGGCGGCGCAAATCCTGCCCGATTCGCCGGCGCTGCGTGATGTGCATACGCGTGTCGATGGCATGCGCCAGGCGCGCGGGACGGGCATTCTCGCGCAGGCTCGTTCGGCCCTCGATGCCGGCAACCTGGGCCTGGCGCAGCAATTGGCCGATCAGGCCAAGGCGATCAGCCCCGACCTGGCTGGTCTGGGCGATTTCAGCGAGCGCCTGACCAACTCACGGCTCTATGCCAACTTCAAGCCGGGCCAAGTCTTCACTGACCGCTTTGCGGATATGCCCGGACAAGCACCTTCGATGGTGGTGATACCCACGGGGACCTTCCAGATGGGCGCCCCGGATGCCGAAGCGGGACGGCAGGATGCCGAGACTCCGCAGCACGAGGTCGTTATCGGCAAGGGCTTTGCGCTGTCACGCGCCGCCATCACAGTAGGGCAGTTCCGCGAGTTCGTTCGAGCCAGCGGCTATCAACCGGATTCGGTAAGGCTCGGCGGTGCCAGCGTTTACGACGAAGGCACGGGCGCCATGCGTGATGACGTCAACGCGAGCTGGGAGACCGATTACGTCGGCCGCACGGCCGACGCTCGCCTGCCGGTGGTCAATATTTCCTGGAACGATGCCAAGGCCTATGCGGAATGGCTCAGCCAGCGCACCGGCAAGACCTATCGCCTGCCCAGCGAGGCTGAATTCGAGTACGCCCTGCGCGGCGGCACCACCACGCGGTACTGGTGGGGCGACGGCGGGCCGACCTCAAAAGTGGAAAATCTCACCGGCGGCAACGATCGTTCGCCCAGCGGGCGTCGCTGGAGCAATGCCTTCCGTGGCTATACCGACGGCTATTGGGGGCCGGCACCGGTGATGAGCTTTGCGCCCAATCCATTCGGCTTGTACGACATCAACGGCAATGTGTCCGAATGGGTCCAGGACTGCTGGCACGACAGCTACCTGCGCGCTCCCCGTGATGGCGGCGCCTGGGTCAACCCGGGTTGCAGCGTGCGGGTGGTGCGCGGCGGTTCCTGGGGCAGCTCACCGGAACAGGTGCGCTCCGCCTACCGTCAGGGCGCCGACGCCGGCGTGCGCAGCGGTCGCGTTGGCTTCCGCGTATTGCGCGAACTCTAGGAAGAAGGCTGCATACCGTCGCAGCTTCATCGAGACGGCTCGCACGGATGCGCTACGGAGTCTGGCGAAGCGCGCTACAGCGCTTGTGTTGTCGCCTGCCCGAACCGTAAAATGACCCGCTTTCGTGTAAGGGAATCATCGACTTAGGGCGGAGTGTCCGGAGGCTGGCGGGGCGAGGTGCAAGAGTGGATTCGTCCAGCTATTCCCTTTGAAATCCGGTGCTTGTGGTAAGTTCCTCATAGTTGTTCTGATGCGAAAGTGGCGGAATTGGTAGACGCACTGGATTTAGGTTCCAGCGGGCTTGCTCGTGGGGGTTCGAGTCCCCCCTTTCGCACCATCCCTTACTCTTTTTACAGGCGGCCGGGGGCCGCCATGCGCCTGTGACGGGCGCACTACAGGTACTCCAGGAGACGTCATGCAGGTTTCGGTTGAAAACGTCGGCAAGCTCGAGCGCAAGCTCACGGTGAAGTTTCCCGCGGCGCGCTTCGAGTCGCAGGTGAGCGCACGCATTGCCGAGATGGGGCGCACCGTGCGCCTTAAGGGCTTCCGTCCGGGCAAGGTGCCGACTACGGTGATCCAGCAGCGCTTTGGCGACCAGGTGCGCGGCGAAGTCCTCTCCGACCTGATCGGCAGCACGCTGCGCGAAGCGGTCGAGCAGGAAAAGCTGCGCCCGATCGCCAATCCGGCCATCAACACGACGGGTAATCCGGTCGACGGCGAGATCGCCTACACGGCTACCTTCGAAGTGATGCCGGAGTTCCCGGAAGTCGACGTCGCCAAGCTGGAAATCTCCCGCCCGGTGGCGGAAGTGACCGATGCCGACATCGAAAAGATGATCGAGACACTGCGCGTGCAGCGCCGCAGCTTCGACCCGGTCGAGCGCGCCTCGGTCGAGGGCGATTTCGTGATGTTCGAATACTCGGCCCAGGCCGGCGATTACCGCTTCCCGACGGAAGGCCTGGAGCGTGCGGGCAGCGTGCTGGGCTCGGGCACCTTGTTCAAGGCGCTGGACGAGGCGCTGGTCAGCCGCCAGGCGGATGACGAATTCGATGCCGAGATCGCTTTCCCGGCCGACTTCCGCAACGAAAGCCTGGCCGGCAAGACCGCCCAGGTCCATTTCAAGATCATCAAGGTGCAGGAGCCAAAGCTGCCTGAAGTGGATGGCGAGTTCGCCAAGCTGTTCGGCATCGTCGACGGTGACCTGGAGAAGTTCCGCAAGGAAGTCCGCGCCAACCTCGAGCGCGAGCTCAAGGCCACCCTGATGGCCCGCCTCAAGTCCGAAGTGGCCGAGAAGCTGGCCAACGCGCATCCGGACCTGGATGTGCCGAACCTGATGGTGCAGTCCGAGGCGCAGAACCTGGCCCAGGGCAGCGTGCCGCGCGGCCAGCAGGTGCCGCCGCAGCTGCTCGAAGCCGCCTCGCCGATGGCCCGCAAGCGTGTCATTGCCGGTTTGCTGATGGGTGAGATCGCCCGCAAGCAGTCGCTGGTGATCGACCGCAGCCGTATTGCCGAGCAGCTCGCGGCCATCGCCTCGACCTACGAGGAGCCGGAGAAGGTCATTGAACTCTATAATCGTGACCCCCAACTGATGTCAGGGCTGCAGAATCGCGTGATGGAAGACCAGGTGGCAGAGTGGGTGGCAGATCACGCCAGCACCACCGTGCAGAACCTGGGCTTCGACGAGGTGATGCGCCCGGTCAGCGCCTGAGGCATCCTTCAGGCATATCAACCGGAGAGCGACAAGCATGGCCATGGACCCGATCCAGAACCTCAACCTGGTACCGATCGTCGTCGAGCAGACCGCCCGCGGCGAGCGCTCGTACGACATCTATTCGCGCCTCCTCAAGGAGCGCGTGATCTTCCTCGTGGGCGAGGTGAACGATCAGGTAGCGAACCTGCTGGTCGCGCAGATGCTGTTCCTTGAGTCGGAGAACCCGGACAAGGACATCCATCTGTACATCAACAGCCCGGGCGGCGCCGTCACCGCCGGGCTGGCGATTTACGACACCATGCAGTTCGTCAAGCCCGACGTCAGCACCATGTGCATCGGTCAGGCCTGCAGCGCTGCGTCGCTGCTGCTGATGGCTGGCGCCAAAGGTAAGCGTTATTCGCTGCCCAACTCACGCGTGATGATCCACCAGCCTTCCGGTGGCGCCCGCGGTCAGGCGACCGACATCGAAATCCAGGCCCAGGAAATCCTGTACCTGCGTCGCCGCCTGAACGACATCTACGTTCAGCACACCGGTCAGCCGCTGGACAAGATCGAGCGGGACATGGAGCGCGACCGCTTCATGAGCGCCGAGGCGGCCAAGGAATACGGCTTGATCGACTCGGTCCTAGACCGTCGCGCCGTCGATACGGTGAAATCGGCCTGATTTCAGGCGTCCGGCCCCGGTTCTGCCAGTCGTTCCGCGTCTCGCTGCAGACGCGGAACCCTGTGCTATTCTCAAACCGCAACCGATTTACCAGCAGGATCCAAGCATGAGCGACGAGCGGCAGGGCCGTTCCAACGACAGCGGCAAGATTCTCTATTGCTCTTTCTGCGGCAAGAGCCAGCATGAAGTGCGCAAGCTGATCGCGGGTCCATCCGTGTTCATTTGCGATGAGTGCGTAGAGCTTTGCAACGACATCATCCGCGAGGAACTCGAGGAGAAGGCCGCCTCCGGGCGTAGCCAGCTGCCCAAGCCCCGCGAGATCATGGAGACGCTTGACCAGTATGTGGTCGGCCAGACTCGCGCCAAGAAAGCGCTGGCGGTGGCCGTGTACAACCACTACAAGCGCATGGAATCGCGCCAGAAGGCCGATGACGTCGAGCTGGGCAAGTCCAATATTCTCCTGATCGGCCCCACCGGTTCGGGCAAGACGCTGCTGGCTGAAACGCTGGCGCGCCTGCTCAACGTGCCGTTCACCATCGCCGACGCCACCACGCTCACCGAAGCGGGCTACGTGGGCGAGGATGTGGAAAACATCATCCAGAAGTTGCTGCAGAAGTGCGACTACGACGTCGAGAAGGCGCAGTCGGGCATCGTCTATATCGACGAAATCGACAAGATCTCGCGCAAGAGCGAGAACCCGTCGATTACCCGTGACGTGTCCGGCGAAGGCGTACAGCAGGCACTGCTGAAGCTGATCGAGGGCACCCTGGCCTCGGTGCCGCCGCAGGGTGGTCGCAAGCATCCGCAGCAGGAATTCCTGCAGGTCGACACCAAGAACATCCTGTTCATTTGTGGCGGCGCGTTCGCGGGTCTGGAAAAAGTCATCCAGCAGCGCTCCGAAAACACCAGCATCGGCTTTTCGGCCGAGGTGCGCAGCAAGGAGCGCAGGGAAAACCTGGGCAAGGTGCTCGCTGATGTCGAGCCAGCCGACCTGGTGCGCTACGGCCTGATTCCGGAGTTCGTCGGTCGTCTGCCAGTGGTTGCCACCCTGGATGAGCTGGACGAGCCGGCCCTGGTGCAGATCCTCACCGAGCCGAGGAACGCCGTCACCAAGCAGTTCAAGAAACTGTTCGAGATGGAAGGCGTCGAGCTGGAGTTCCGTCCGGAAGCGTTGCAGGCGATTGCCCGCAAGGCATTGAAGCGCAAGACGGGCGCTCGCGGCCTGCGCACCATTCTCGAGGCCGTGCTGCTGGACACGATGTACGAGCTCCCATCGCTGGAGCACGTGAGCAAGGTCGTGGTCGATGATGCGGTGATCGATGGACAGGCCGAGCCCTATCTCATCTATCGCGGCAACCTCAAGCAGCCGCGTGCCGTAGGCGAGGGTGGCGACGCCGCCTGACCCGCTGCAACGTCGCTTTAGCTAGCGCGATGGCCTCGGCAAAACTGCCGGGGCCATTTCGTTTGTGTGGTTGGTCATGCACTTGTGTGCGTGGCCGTTTGCCACCACTTGACGTACAGAAGGCCCCGGCGCAGTGTCGGGGCGAACGACATAATTCATCCACGAGAGACTCTCTTCGATGGCAAAGAACGCCCCCAACCCTCAGGCCACCGGAGCCGTGCTGGAAGCCCTGCCAGTGCTGCCCCTGCGTGACGTGGTGGTCTATCCCCACATGGTCATTCCGTTGTTCGTTGGGCGTGACAAATCGATGCGTGCGCTGGAGCGCGCCATGGAGGGCGAGCGCCAGATCCTGCTGGTGGCGCAAAAGAGCCCTGACATCGATGATCCCGCCATCGATGACCTGCACGAGATCGGTACGCTGGCTGGCGTGCTGCAGTTGCTGAAGCTTCCCGATGGCACCGTCAAGGTGCTGGTCGAGGGACAGTCGCGCGTTGCGATCGAGAAATTCAACGAAGACGGCGGCATGCTTACCGCCACGTCGCGCGTCATCGAGCCGGTGTACAGCACCAAGGAGCGCGAGCTCGACGTGGTGTCGCGCACGCTCATCTCGTTGTTCGAGCAACTGGTCAAGCAGAGTCGCAAGCTGCCGCCGGAAGTGCTCGCTACGTTGTCAGGCATTGATGATCCGTCGCGCGTTGCCGATTCCATCGCTGCGCATCTCTCCGTTCGCATGGGCGACAAGCAAAAGGTGCTGGAGACGGCCGACGTCGGCCAGCGCCTTGAGCTGTTGATCGGACTGGTCGATGGTGAGATGGATTTGCAGCAGGTGGAGAAGCGCATCCGCGGCCGCGTCAAGTCGCAGATGGAGAAAAGCCAGCGCGAGTACTACCTCAACGAACAGATGAAGGCCATCCAGAAGGAGCTCGGCGAGAGCGAGGAAAGCCCGAACGAGATCGAGGAGCTGCAGAAGAAGATCGAGGCCGCCGGCATGCCCAAGGCCGTGCTGGCCAAGGCGCGCCAGGAATTCGGCAAGCTGCGCCAGATGTCGCCGATGTCAGCCGAGGCCACCGTGGTACGCAACTACCTGGACTGGCTGGTCGGCGCACCGTGGAAGAAGCGCAGCAAGGTGCGCAAGGATCTCCAGGCGGCGCAGGAAGTCCTCGATGCCGATCACTTCGGCCTGGAGAAGGTCAAGGAGCGCATCCTTGAATACCTCGCCGTGCAACAGCGCGTGAATACCATGCGCGGCCCCATCCTGTGCCTGGTGGGTCCGCCGGGCGTGGGCAAAACGTCGCTGGGTCAGTCGATCGCCAAGGCGACGAACCGCAAGTTCGTCCGCATGAGCCTCGGCGGCGTGCGCGACGAGGCCGAAATTCGTGGCCATCGTCGTACCTATATCGGTTCGATGCCGGGTCGCATCGTGCAGAACCTCAACAAGGTAGGGACGAAAAACCCGCTGTTCGTGCTGGACGAGATCGACAAGATGTCGATGGATTTCCGCGGTGATCCGTCGTCGGCCCTGCTCGAGGTGCTCGATCCGGAGCAGAACCATGCGTTCAACGATCACTATCTGGAAGTCGACCTGGACCTCTCCGAGGTGATGTGGGTCGCCACGGCGAACTCGCTGAACATTCCAGGCCCCTTGCTGGACCGCATGGAAGTCATCCGTATTCCCGGTTACACCGAAGACGAGAAGCTGGGCATTGCGCTGAAGTACCTGCTGCCCAAGCAACTCAAGGCCAACGGTTTGAAGTCGGAGGAACTGACCGTCGACGCGGAGGCGTTGCGTGACATCGTGCGCTACTACACGCGCGAGTCGGGTGTGCGCAATCTCGAGCGCGAGATCTCCAAGATCTGCCGCAAGGTGGTGAAGGAACTGACGCTAGGTCAGGTCAAGAAGAGTGCAGGGGCGAAGGTTCCGGCGAAGAAGGCAGTTGCAGCCGTGAAGACGGCCAAATCCAAGTCAAAGGCGCCGGGTCACGCGGCAGTGAACTCGGACAATCTTGAGCATTACCTGGGCGTTCGTCGCTTCGATTTTGGGCGAAAAGAGCTCCAGAACGAAGTGGGTCTGGTGACTGGCCTGGCCTGGACCCAGGTGGGTGGCGACCTACTGAGCATCGAGTCGTCGATCGTGCCGGGCAAGGGGCGCCTGGTGAACACCGGGCAGCTTGGCGACGTCATGAAAGAGTCGATCCAGGCGGCACTGACGGTCGTTCGTGCCCGCGCTGACCGGCTCGGCATCGATCCGGAATTCCACCAGAAGCTGGATATCCATATCCACGTGCCCGAGGGCGCCACGCCCAAGGATGGCCCTAGTGCAGGTATCGCCATGTGCACGGCCCTGGTGTCCGCATTGACCAAGGTGCCGGTTCGCTCCGAAGTGGCCATGACCGGTGAGATCACCCTGCGTGGTCGCGTGCTGCCCATTGGTGGGCTCAAGGAGAAGCTGCTGGCGGCGCATCGCGGCGGCATCACCACGATCATCATTCCCGATGAAAACAAGAAAGACCTTGCGGATATTCCGGAAAACATCACCGGCTCGCTGGACATTCATCCCGTGCGCTGGATCGATGAGGTGCTCGACATTGCCCTTGAGCGCCCCCTGCAGCCGCTACAGGCCGTCGAAGGCGGCGGCAAGCCCAAGGTCGAGGCACCGATCGACGATGCCCAGGACGAGTCGCAGGAGTCGTATACGCGGCCTCACTGATTTGTGCCCTGTTTGATAGCGAAAAAAAACGGGCGCACTTCCGCCCGTTTTTTTTGCCCGGGCCAGGTGGTACCGATCGTGGTCACTAGCGTTTCGGGCACCACTTTGCAAGCAATCTCAAATAACGCTGAACTGCGGGAAGCCTTGGTATTGCTTGTCATTGCGGACCCTGTAGGCCACTGGTATAAAGGCGGCACCGCAGCCTGACGCCGAGCACGATGCGCAGTGATGCGGGGTTGCTTGGCGGCGCCTCGATGGCCAGTCATCACGAGGGCGTCGTCTTGTCCCAGACTGACCACGCGGGCTGCATAACCGTTTAAGGGAGTGTCTCAATGAATAAAACCGATCTGATCAATGCCATTGCCGAGAAGGCCGAACTCACCAAGGCTGACGCCGGCCGTGCTCTCGAGGCTTTCTTCGAGACCGTGCAGAAGGCGCTGAAGAAGGGCGACGACGTGTCGGTGGTGGGTTTTGGCACCTTCACCGTGCGCAAGCGCGCTGCCCGCACCGGGCGCAACCCGCGCACCAATGAGACGATCAAGATCAAGGCCTCGAAGGTTCCGGCATTCAAGGCTGGCAAGACCCTCAAGGATGCCCTAAACTAAGCGGCTCTTATGCTTGGTTTCGGGTGCTTAGCTCAGCGGTAGAGCGTCGCCCTTACAAGGCGAGGGTCGTAGGTTCGATCCCTACAGCACCCACCAGAAAAATGCGGAGCGGTAGTTCAGTCGGTTAGAATGCTGGCCTGTCACGCCGGAGGTCGCGGGTTCGAGTCCCGTCCGCTCCGCCACAGTTCGCAAGGGCGCCCGAGTGGCGCCTTTGCCTTTTAAGCACCGCGCACATGGTGCGCCGAACAACGAATAGCCGGGAACAATCCATGCTGCAGGCAATACGTAACAAGCTACACGGATGGCCTTCGGTGGTCATTCTGGGCATTTGCGTTTTCGCTATCTCGTTCTTCGGTATCGAGTCGTATTTCAGCTCGCGGACCGATACCTATGTGGCGATGGTCGGCAAGCACGAGATCAGCCAGCAGCAGTATCAAGAGCGCATGAACCAGCTGCGCCAGCGCGCCATGGCCCAGCAGGGCGATCATTTCGATCCCACCCTCTTCGAGCAACCCGAGGCGAAGCGTCAGGTGCTCGAGCAATTGATCGACGAGCAACTGCTGCTGCAGGCCAATGAGAAGCTGGGCATGCGGGTATCGGACATTGCCGTGCGTGACCTGATCGGCGGGATCCAGGCCTTCCAGGTCAATGGCCAGTTCGACGCCAATACCTATCGGGCTATCCTGGCCGCGCAGAACAAGTCGCCGGGGATGTTCGAGAACGACGTGCGCGGGTCGCTGGAGACGTCGTTGCTTCCGGACGCCATTGCCGCCAGCACGTTCGTGACCGATACGGACATGGATCGTTACCTGGCCCTGCGCGCGCAGCGCCGTAACCTGCGCTGGTTCGCGTTGCCGCGACCGGCGCTGACCGACACGCAGGTGACCGATGCGCAGCTGGAGGCCTTCTACAAGGAGCACCAGGCTGACTTCATGAACCCCGAGCAGGTCTCGTTGAAGTTCATCGACGTCAACGCTGCCGACCTCAAGATCGACGCACAGCCGAGCGAGGACGACCTCAAGAAGCGTTACGAGGACGAAAAGCAGCGCTTCGTGCAGCCTGAGCAGCGCCTCGTTTCGCACATCCTGATCAACGTGCCGAAGAACGCCACGCCGGATCAGCAGAAGGCCGCCTTGGCCCGGGCCGAAAAGATCGCCAGTGAAGCTACCCCGGATGATTTCGCCAAGCTCGCCGAGGAAAATTCGGACGACTTGGGTTCGAAGCGCTCCGGTGGCGATCTGGGCTGGCTGGAAAAGGGTGTCACCAACGCCGCCTTCGATAGCGCGCTGTTCTCGCTGCAGAAGGGCCAGGTCTCCAAGCCGGTGCTGTCCGACGAGGGTTATCACGTGCTCTGGCTGCGCGACGTGCGCAGCGGTGCGGCGAAGCCCTTTGCGGAAGTGCGCGAGCAGATCGCCAAGGATTACCTGACCACCGAGCGCGACCGCAGGTTCAGCGAACTGGCGGGCAAGCTGACCGATCAGACCTATCAGAATCCTTCCTCGCTGGAACCGGCCGCGCAGGCTTTGACCCTGCCCATCCAGGCCACGGGGCTGTTCTCGCGCAAGGGCGGCGAAGGTCTTGCCGCGAATCCGAAGCTGGTCGAGGCGGCCTTCTCGGACGACGTGCTGACCCAGGGCAATAATTCGGGCCTGATCGACCTGGGCACCAATCACGCGGTGGTGATTCGCGTCGACAAGCACGTGCCGGCAGCGGCACGTCCGTTGGCCGAAGTGCGTGATCAGGTGCGTCAGAAGATCCTGGATGAACGCATCGTCGCCGAGGCGCAGAAGCGTGCGGATGGCGTGCTCGCGCGTTTGCAGAAGGGCGAGGACATGCAGGCCGTCGCGGCTTCGCTGGGCGCTGCCGTACAGGCTGTCCCGGAAGCCGTTCGGGTGCAGCAGGAACTGCCGGCCGAAGTGCTCGACCAGGCCTTCTTGTTGCCGCATCCGGCAGCGGGCAAGCCGCAGTTCGCCCGCGTCGAGATGCGCGATGGCAGCTTCGCCGTGGTGGCCGTCGACAAAGTGCAGGACGGCGATCTGAGCAAGGTGACGCCGGAGCAGCGCACCATGCTGCGCACCCAGATGGCCCAGGCCTACGGTGCCATCGCCACGCATGAGTTCATCGAAGCGCTGAAGGCGAAGACCGAGATCAAGATCGCTACGGAACGCATGTA
>DASXND010000034.1:0-5271 GCA_036495265.1 Dyella sp. | reverse complement strand
TCGGCGAGGAAGGCATGCGTCGGGTAGGCGCGCTTGAGTTCTTTGATGATCTCGGCTTCGGCCAGCTTGTCGACTTCCGAGGCGAAGTCCATGCGCTGCTTCTCGACGACATTGAGGCCGTCGATGCGGTTCATGTAACGCAGGATGATGTTTCCTGCGGAGCGCGCGGCGCGCACCGCGACGTTGACGGCGGGTCTGGGCATGGCTTCGACTTTGCAAAAGAACGGGGTTTTCGGCCGCGGAGTTTAGCAGAGAAGCCGGTCGCGGGCAGGCGGCCCGAGGCCGGGCGGCTGGGGCGGTTTGACAGACCGGCCAACAGTTTCCAAGCTTTGCCCCCGTTTTGCCGCGATTTCCCCTCCATGACCACCGATAACGACCTCGCCGCCCGCATCCGCTACGTGCTGGTGCGCACCTCGCACCCGGGCAATATCGGCAGCTCGGCCCGGGCCATGCGCACCATGGGATTCAGCCGCATGGCCCTGGTGTCGCCGCTGCGTTTCCCGGACCGGGAGGCTTCGGCGCTGGCCGCGGGCGCCGATGACGTGCTGGAAAGCGCCGGCATCCATGAGGGGCTGGTCGATGCCTTGGCCGGCACCAGCCTGGCCCTGGGACTGTCGGCCCGCCGTCGCGGAGTGGACCTGGAGGAAATATCGCCACGCGAGGCCGCCAGCCGTGCCCTGGCCGCCGCGGCGCGCGGCGAGCAGGTAGCCCTGGTGTTCGGCAACGAGCGTACCGGCCTGGAGAACGAGGAGTTGGCCCGGTGCCACGCCATGGTGCGCATCCCCAGCGTGGACGATTTCAGCTCGCTCAACCTCTCGCAGGCAGTCCAGGTGATGGCCTACGAGCTGCGCGTTGCCTCGCTGGGCGAAGTGGCGCCCCCGTTGCGCGCGGATGCCGAGTTGCCGGCCGATGCCGCCCAGATGGAACGCTTCTACGAGCATCTCGGGCAGATGCTGGACGACATCGACTTCCACAAGGGCCGCGCGCCGACCACGATCATGCTGCGCCTGCGTAAGCTGTTCCAGCGCGCGCAGATGGACGAGCGCGAACTGCGTGTGATGCACGGCATCTTCGCCGATGCCCAGCGCATGGCGCAGATCGCCAACAACTACCTGAAGGAGTCGAAGGACTGAACCCCTCCTACATTCATTCTCGTTGGCGGTGGCCGTGCAGAGCGTTGGCGGCGGCGCCTAAAACCCGTCCTCGTCCACATCCACGTGCGGCACCGGCGTGATCAGCAGCTTGTCGATGCGCGCGCCATCCAGGTCCACCACTTCCACCCGAAAGCCACGCCACTCGAACACTTCGCCGGTTTGCGGGATATGTCCAAGCGCGGCCATCACCATGCCGGCGGCGGTGCGGTATTCGTGCTCATCTTCGGCGGGCAGCGAGTCCACATGGAGCAGCTCGCGCAGGTCGTCGGTCGAGAGGGAGCCATCGACCAGCCAGCTGCCGTCCTCGCGTTGCACGATGAGTTGGGTTTCTTCAGAGCCGCTGCTGCCGAGCTGGGTCGCGCCCACGATGGCCGCGAGCAGATCGTTGAGCGTGACCAGGCCGACGATGTCGCCGTATTCGTCCACTACCAGGGCCAACTGCGTTTCCGCGTCGCGGAACTCTTCCAGCAGGTCGAGTGCCCGCGCTGTCGCGGGCACGTAAAGCGGCTTGGACAGCTGGCCAAACAGGTCCGGTTTGCCCTCGGCAAAGCCGCGCAGCAGGCGCTTGACCTCGACCACGCCAGGGATGTCGCTCTCATCACCGCGAAAGACCGGGTAGCGGGAGTAGGGCGTGCTGCGCAGGATCTCGACGTTTACTTCGTAACTGGCCGCCTGGTCCAGCCAGACCACGCGTGTGCGCGGCGTCATCACGCTATCCACCGAGCGATCGCCCAGGCGGAGCACGCGATTGACCATATTGTGTTCGTCGCGATCGAGCACGCCGTGTTCGGCGCTTTCGGCCACCAGCAGGCGAAGTTCTTCTTCCGAAGCCACGTCGCTGCGGCGCCCCCGCACGTTCAGCAAGCGCAACAGCGTACTGCTGGAGAAATTGAGCAGCCACACGAAGGGCGTGGTCGCCCGCGACAGCACCAGCATCGGCATGGCCACGTAGCCCGAGATCAGCTCGGGCGAAGAGAGCGCCAGACGCTTGGGCACCAGCTCGCCGATGACGATCTGGATGTAGGAGATCAGCATGAATCCCAGCACCAGGCCGATCACCCTGGCATAGGGTTCCATCCAGGCGGCGCGGCCACCGTGGATGGCCGTGGCGATATGGTCGCCCAGCACATCGCCCGCCAGGGCGCCGGTGATCAGGATCACCAGGGTCATGCCCACCTGTACAGTCGACAGGTAACGCTCGGGTGCTTCCGCGTGCCGCAGCGCCAGGCGGGCGCGTCGGCTGGTGCGGGCCATCTGCTTGAGGCGGCTCTTGCGCGAGGCCACCAGCGCCATCTCGGAGAGCGCAAAGAAGCCGTTGAACAGCGAAAGGACGATGACGAGCGCGATTTCGGTCAGCATGGTGGCGGACAGTCGCGGGGAAGGTCGCGGATGGGCATGAGACGCAGTGTAAGGCCTCGGCGGGTCTTCATAGCAGCCGCCTGTGCTGGATTTAGGTACCCGGAACGAGCTCTTGAGACCCCGCCAGGCTGACGTGATGCGGTGCAGTACGGGCGTCCTGTAACATATCCTTCATTTTCGCCGTCCCCGCACCCAGGCAATAACCGCATGTTTTCATTGCAAACGATTTTCGGCAAAGGCGATAAGTTCTATGGCCTGCTCGAGCAGAGTGCCGACGCTGCGCGCGAAAGCGCCAAGGCCCTGCACGAACTGGTCACTCGCAAGGACCATGCGCCGGTGATGGCGGCCTTCGCGTCGGCTCGCCAACGTGAGAAGGCGCTGGCGGGGCAAATCAGTGAGGAACTGGTGAATACCTTTGTCACCGCGCTCGACCGCGAGGACATCGAGGCGCTGAACTCGGCGCTGTACAAGATTCCCAAGACCATCGAGAAGTTCGCCGAGCGCTACGAGATCGTTGCCACGCGCCTGGTGGATATCGATTTCGCCGCGCGTGCGCACGTGCTTGAGCGCGCCACCGAGGTGGTGTCCGAGATGATCGGCGAGCTGCGCCGCGGCCTGCGCATCGACCCGGTGAAGAAGCTGCAGGACCGCCTGCAGACCTTGGAGTCGGAAGGCGATCGCATGCTGCTCTCGCCGTACCGCACGCTTTACGTGGAAGGCAACGACGCCATGCGCGCGATGCTGGCCAAGGATCTGTTCGAGCTGCTCGAGAAGGCGATCGACAAGTGCCGCGACGTCGGCAACACCGTCTACTCGATTGTGCTGAAGAACTCCTGAGGCCGGCCTGATGACCTCGCCTTACCTGTGCCGCCCGGTCGCATACCGGGCCTACGTCATCGTGCGTGCCCTGCGCGGAGTGTGCGCATGAGTATCGGCCTCGCCATTGCCGTCGTACTCATCGCGCTGGCTTTCACCTATATCAACGGCTTCCACGACACCGCCAACTCGATTGCCACGGTGGTGGCGACCAAGGTGATGACGCCGGGCCAGGCCGTGCTGATGGCGGCGGTCACCAACCTGATCGGTGCCTTGTGGGGCACCGCCGTGGCAAAGACCATCGCGGCAGGCTTGATCGATACCCATGTGATTGCCGCGGGGCCGCAACTGCTGATCTGCGCCTTGTTGGCGGCGACGGTATGGAATCTCATCACCTGGTGGCTGGGCTTGCCGTCCAGTTCCAGCCACGCTTTGGTCGGCGCGCTGGTTGGTTCGGCTGTCGCCGCCTCGGGCAATAACTTCGCGTCGGTGATCTGGTGGCAAGGTGGCGGCCACTGGTGGCAGGGCAATGGCGTCGTGCCGAAAGTGATCCTGCCCATGGTGATATCGCCACTGATGGGCTTTGTGCTCGGCTTCCTGCTGATGGGCTCGCTGTATGCGCTGTTGAGCTGGTTTTCCAGTCGCTCCGGCTTCCTGCGCCGGTTCGGGCGAACGCCGTTCGTCAACAGTTTCTTTGGTAAGGCGCAGATTTTCTCGGCCAGTGCGATGGGTCTCGCCCACGGCATGAACGATGCCCAGAAGAGCATGGGCATCATTGCCCTCGCGCTGGCCGGCGCGACAGCCGCTGGTCAATTCGATGGACTGCCGACATGGCTGCATTTCCTGCGCATCCAGGGGTCTTCGGATGGTGGCTTCAACGTGCCAGCATGGGTCGCCGTGGTATGTGCGCTGACGATGGCGGCGGGTACCGCAGGCGGCGGCTGGCGCATCATCAAGACGCTGGGTCACAAGATGGTGAAGCTGCACCCCATCAACGGCTTTGCCGCCGAAGGCAGCTCAGCGGCCGTGATCCTCACGGCTTCGGCCTTCGGTATTCCGGTGTCGACCACGCACAACGTGTCCGCCTCGATCATGGGCGTAGGCGCGGCCAAGCGCTGGAATGCCATTCGCTGGTCGGTGGTGGAACGCATGGTGTGGGCGTGGATCCTCACGCTGCCCGTCACGGCACTGCTCGCCTACGGCATGGTGCGTCTCGCCGAGATGTTCTGACATCTTGTTCGTTTGTTTGTTGCAGGAGCGCACAGGGTGCGCTTCTACAGTCATCGGATGCGGTCGACCATGCCTCGGATGCGTTCGACCTGAACTCAGAGATCGTCGCCACCGGTGGCGACGATCCGTTCCAGCTGGTCGCCCAGGTCGCCCAGCTCCTCGATCAGCCGCTTCAGTTCAGTCGCATCCAGCAGCTCGTAGGGCCGGTTCTCGCACAGATGCAGATAGGGCGAGCCGTCCAGGTCGGCCAGGGCCAGAAAACCCTGGCGTTGCTCCCAGTTGAAACGCAGGCAACGGCGCGGGTCGGTGCCCGCCAGTGGGCCGATCGGGGTGGAAATGCGCAGGTAGCGCCGACCGCCCTCGTCTTCCAGTTCGGCGAGATAGATGCCCTGGTGGCGATCGTGCGGCAGCGTGAGATCGAAGCTGATGAGATACGGGTCGTTGTGGCGCAACTGATGCATGCTGCCGATATGGGAACGCACGGCTTCGAAATGATGCATGGTGCGAGCTCCTTGGCAGGCAGTTTCGCCACCGCTACTGTGCCACGACCCGGTGTAAAGAGCCTGTTCAATCCGTCAGGGTATGTAATGAACGAAGCCCATGCTCGCGTCTACGCCGCCATTGCAGCCATTCCCCGAGGTCGCGTCGCGAGTTACGGTGCGATCGCCGCCCGTGCCGGCTTGCCGGGCAGGGCGCGGCTGGTCGGCAAGCT
>DASXND010000033.1:0-6174 GCA_036495265.1 Dyella sp. | reverse complement strand
GAGAGGGCTGGGGTGAGGGGCCAATCTTGCGGTAAGGGTTAATCGAAGCGAGCTCTATGAGAGTTTCCCGCGAGCACCCGCCCCTCATCCCAACCTTCTCCTCGCTCCTCAAATCCGGGGCCATCCATGGCCCCTCCCCGCGTGCCCCGTGGGGGAGAAGGGGCAAACGAAAAACGCCGCCCTCTGGGCGGCGTTTTGCTTTGACCTGATTGGAGCTGGCCTTACTTGGCCTGATCCACAATCCAATGCACCGCGTTCTTCACCTGCTCGTCGGTCAGCGACGGGTTGCCGCCCTTGGCCGGCATCATGTTGCCGTCCGGGCCCTTGTAGCCCTCGATGGCATGCTTGACCAGGGCGTCGAGGCCCTGGGCGATGCGCGGACCCCAGTTCGACTTGTCGCCCAGCTTCGGTGCACCGGCGACGCCGGCGGTATGGCAGCTGTGGCACAGGTTGTCGTAAATCGTCTTGCCGTCGGTGGAACCACCGTAGGCGACCTGCGAGGCGGCAGCCTTGGCGGCGGCTTCCTGAGCGGCCTGCATGGCGGCGCGGCCCGTGTCGCCAGCATAGACGGCGCCGGCCGGGGCGATGCGCTCGGCGACCTGCTTCTGCGTGTCGGGATTAACTTCCTTGGCCTCGCGGTCATAGATCAACCAGGCACCACCGATCAGCATCAGGGTCAGCACACTAAGGCCCGCAATCAGCAGCGAAAAGCTGCGCATGAAGCTCTGGTCGGATTTGGTCAGGGAACCGCTCACGCAAGTACTCCATATCAATGGACGGCCATGCAACCAAGATTGGGCATGGGTTCAGGCAACAAGCGCCGGATTATAGTCGAAGCTTGCGGCAGTTTTCAGGTCGCCGCGCCGCGCGCACTGAAGCGGCTGTTTTGGCGCAATTTTCGGCAACCTGACATGATTAGCTGGTAAAACCCTGCCATCGGTCATAGGGCACCCATGTCAACTGGCATTGTCCAATGCCGTTGAACAAACCCTATCCTTTCATCCGACGTACAAGTCAGGCGCGCAGGGCGCGCTGGTGAGGTCGGGTGGCCTGCCGTCAATTCTGGGAGTTTTTCATGTCGCGTTTTTGGAAGATCGCGCTGATCGTTGTGGCTGTGATCGTGGCGGGAGCCGTCGGCTTCCGCTTGCTGCATAAGCCTGCGACCGAGGACGGTGCGCAGGGGCAAAGCGGTGGGCAGCACAATAAATCGGGCCAGGATCAGGGCCAGGACAAGGACAAGGATGCGGCACCGGTACCGGTGACCGTTGAGCACGTGGTCAAGCAGGATGTGCCGGTCTATCTCACCGCGCTGGGCACCGTGCAGGCGCTCAACACCGTGACGTTGAACCCTCAGGTGAGCGGCGAGCTGCTGAGCATCAACTTCAAGGAAGGCCAGGAAGTGAAGAAGGGCGAGCTGCTGGCGCAGATCGATCCGCGTTCGTTCCAGGCCACCTACGACCAGGCTTCGGCCAAGCAGCAGCAGGACGAAGCCCTGCTCGCCACGGCGCAGAGCACCCTCAAGCGTAATGACTCCCTGGTCGCCAAGGGCTACGTCGCCCAGCTCGACATGGACACCTTCCGCAACAACGTGACCAACTTGATCGCCTCCGTGACGGCGGACAAGGCGTCCGTGCGCGCGGCCAAGGTCAATCTGGATTACACCCGCATCATCTCGCCGATCGATGGCGTGGCCGGCATCCGCAATGTCGACCCGGGCAACGTGGTCACCACCACGACGGCCCTGGTCACGCTGACCCAGATCCATCCGATCTATGTGATGTTCAACCTGCCCGAGCAGAACCTTGAGATGGTGCGCAAGGCTGCCGCCGTTGGCAACGCGTTGGAAGTGCTGGCGCTGGACCGCGCCGACGCGCACACGATTGCCGACGACGGGCAATTGAACGTGGTCGACAACCAGATCGACACCACCACCGGCACGTTCAAGCTGCGCTCGGTGTTTTCCAATACCGACAGCGCCCTGTGGCCGGGCCAGTTCGTGAACGTGCGCCTGAAGGTGCATACCGTGAGCGGTGGCCTGGTGATCCCGGGGCAGGCCGTGCAGCGCGGACCGGATGGCGACTACGTCTATCTCGTGCAGCAGGACCAGACGGTGAAGATGCAGCCGGTGAAGGTGGCGGGCGAAGTCGGCGACAGCCACGTGATGATCGGTTCGGGCCTGGCCTTGAACGATCCGGTGGTGACCGAAGGCCAGTTCCGCCTGAAGCCGGGCAGCAAGGTGAAGTCGCTCAAGCCGGGCGAAGTGCCGACGTCGCCGACTGCTGCCGAAGTGGACCAGGCCAAGAAGAAGGCCCAGCAGAGCGGCGGCGGTCGCCGCGGCGGCTGACGTGGAGCGTGGGATGGGTGACGGGGGCGCATGCTCCTGCACCCGGAAAGAGCCGGCCGACGTTTCGAGGCGGCCGCTCTTTGTGCCCCCACGACCCGTCCCCCATCACCCGTCGGCGCGAGCTGGCTGACAGCGAGATATCAACGGCAAACCTATGGGCTTCTCCACACTCTTCATTCGCCGACCGATCGCGACCTCGCTGCTGATGGTGGCGGTGCTGTTGCTCGGCATCCTGGGCTACCGCCAGCTGCCGGTTTCCGCATTGCCGGAAATTTCGGCGCCGAGCCTGGTGGTCACCACGCAGTACCCGGGTGCCAGCGCCTCCACCATGGCCTCGCTGGTCACCACGCCGCTGGAACGCAACTTCGGCCAGATCTCCGGCCTGACCATGATGACCTCCGACTCGTCGGCGGGTCTGTCCACCATCGTGTTGCAGTTTGCGATGGACCGCGACATCGACATCGCGGCGCAGGACGTGCAGGCGGCCATCAACCAGGCGCGCGGCACCTTGCCCAGCACGCTGCCGTATCCGCCGGTGTACAACCGCGTGAATCCGGCCGACGCGCCGATCATGACCTTGAAGCTCACCTCCGACAGCCTGCCGCTGCGCGACGTGAACAACTACGCCGACTCGATCCTGGCGCAGAAGCTGTCGCAGGTGCAGGGCGTGGGCCTGGTGTCGATCGCCGGCAACGTGCGCCCCGCCGTGCGCGTGCAGGTGAATCCGGCGCAGCTGGCCAATCTCGGCCTGACCATGGAAGACGTGCGCAGCGCGCTTACCGAGGCCAACGTCAACGCGCCGAAGGGCACGCTCAACGGTGCCACGCAGTCGTACAGCATCGGCACCAATGACCAGCTGGCAACTGCCGCCGAGTACAAGAGCACCATCATCGCGTACAAGAACAACGCGCCGGTGCGCCTGTCCGACGTCGCCAATGTCATCGATGGCGTGGAGAACGACCAGCTGGCCGCCTGGGCCAACGGCAAGCCCGCCGTGCTGCTCGACATCCGCCGCCAGCCCGGTGCCAACATCGTGCAGACGGTGGAGCAGATCCGCTCGATCATGCCGCAGCTGCGCAGCGTGCTGCCGGCCGACGTGCATCTGGAGGTGTTCGCCGACCGCACCATTACCATCCGCGCCTCGGTCGAGGACGTGCAGTTCACCCTGATCCTCACCATCTTCCTGGTGGTGGCGGTGATCTTCGTGTTCCTGCGCCGGTTGTGGGCGACGGTGATCCCGTCGATCGCGGTGCCGTTGTCGCTGATGGGTACGTTTGGCGTCATGGCCTTCACCGGCATGTCGCTGGACAACCTCTCGCTGATGGCGCTGACCGTCGCCACCGGCTTCGTGGTGGACGATGCGATCGTGATGATCGAGAACATCGTGCGCTACATCGAACAGGGCAAGGACGGCAAGGAAGCGGCCGAGATCGGCGCCAAGGAAATCGGCTTCACCGTGCTGTCGCTGACCGTGTCGCTGGTGGCGGTGTTCCTGCCGCTGCTGCTGATGCCTGGCGTCACCGGCCGCCTGTTCCACGAGTTCGCCTGGGTGCTGACGATTGCGGTGACCATCTCGATGCTGGTGTCGCTGACCCTGACGCCGATGATGTGCGCCTATTTGCTGAAGCCCGATGCGCTGCCTGAAGGCGATGACGCGCACGAGCGCCACGCGGCCGCCGGCAAGCGCACCACCTGGTCGCGCATCGTGGGCCTGTACGAGAGTTCGCTGGACTGGGTGCTCGATCACCAGCGCCTGACCATCATGGTGGCGGCGGTCACCGTGGTGGTGACGATCTTCCTCTATGTCGTGATTCCCAAGGGCCTGCTACCCGAGCAGGACACCGGCCTGGTGACCGGCGTGGTGCAGGCTGACCAGAACGTCGCCTTCCCGCAGATGGAGCAACGCACCAAGGCGGTGGCCGATGCGCTGCGTCGCGATCCCGCCGTCACCGGCGTGGCGGCCTTTGTCGGTGCGGGTTCGATCAACCCGACCCTCAACCAGGGTCAGCTCAGCATCGTGTTGAAGGACCGTGGTGATCGCGATGGTCTCGATACCGTGCTCGCGCGCCTGCAGAAGGAGGCCGCCGATATTCCAGGCGTGGCCTTGTATCTCAAGCCGGTGCAGGACGTGACCTTGGACAGCCGCGTGTCGGCCACCGAGTACCAGTACTCGATGTCCGATGTGAATGCGACCGAGTTGTCGGGTTATGCCAACCAGATGACCCAGGCACTGCGCGAGCGCGCGGAACTGTCCGACGTCGACAACAACCTTGCCGACCAGGGCACGTCGCTGAAGCTCACCATCGATCGCGAAAAGGCGAGCCGACTGGGCGTGCCGGTACAGACCATCGACGACACGCTGTACGACTCCTTCGGCCAGCGCCAGATCTCCACCATCTTCACCCAGCTCAACCAGTACCGCGTGGTGCTGGAAGTGGCGCCGCAGTTCCGCTCCAGCACGGCGCTGCTCAACCAGCTCACCGTGAAGAGCAACGGCAGCGGTGCGCTGACCGGCAGCAATGCCACCAGCTTCGGCCAGGTGGCATCGAGTAATTCATCCACCAGTACCGGCCTTGGCGTGGCGAACACCGGCGTGGTCATCGGCGCCGGCGGCACCATTCCGCTCGCTTCGCTGGCGACGGCCGAAGTCACCAGTGCGCCGCTGGTGGTGAGCCATCAGCAGCAGCTGCCGGCGGTGACCGTGTCGTTCAACCTGGCGCCGGGCTATTCGCTGTCCGAGGCGGTGAAAGCGATCCACGAGGTGGAGCAGAAACTCAACTTCCCGCCACAGGTGCGTGGCGAGTTCGTCGGCAAGGCGGCGGAGTTCTCCACCTCGCTGACCAACGAAGTGCTGCTGCTGGTGGCATCGATCGTGGTGATCTACATCGTGCTGGGCGTGCTGTATGAGAGCTATATCCACCCGTTGACGATCATCTCCACCCTGCCGCCGGCCGGCGTGGGCGCCTTGCTGGCGCTCATCCTGTGCGGCATGAGCCTGTCGGTGGACGGCATCGTGGGCATCGTGTTGCTGATCGGCATCGTGAAGAAGAACGCGATCATGATGATCGACTTCGCGATCGAGGCGCAGCGCGACGGCATGAAGCCGCGCGAGGCGATCCGTCGCGCGTGTCTGCTGCGCTTCCGTCCGATCATGATGACCACCGCAGCGGCCATGCTCGGTGCGTTGCCGCTGGCACTGGGCAATGGCATCGGCGCGGAACTGCGCCGTCCGCTGGGCGTGTCCATCGTCGGCGGCCTGCTGCTGTCGCAGCTGGTGACGCTGTACACCACGCCGGTGATCTACCTGTACATGGAGCGTTTCTCCGACTGGCTGCGCGAGCGGCGTGAGCGCCGTGAGCTGGATCGCGCACAGGTACGAGGAGCGATGTGATTGTGGCGTACGGTCGCCGCTTGGCCGGCGATGCAATAAAGCTAACCAACGAGGGGGAGCGGTCTCTGAGAGCCTGTTCAAAGCCTCCGCGTGGCCCGCGTTGAGCCCGTGTGCCCGCCAGGGAGCGGTGCGTGGCGAAGCGCCTGACTGGCCGTCAGGTCGAGCCGCGCGCCGGTTCCTGGTGGGCACACGGGCTCAACCCTACGGGCCGGGTCTGTTTGCCCGCATCCCTGCGTCATCACTCGGTTGTGTACGGACGTACACGCCCTCGTTCTTCCTTGGCCTGCGTGCAAACAGGTCCCGGCGCGGGCCACGCAGAGATAGTGAACAGGCTCTAAGGACTCCCGGAAACAGGCACGCGCCTGCGCCCCGGAAGCTCCGGCGGTGCAGGCATCATCAACCCGAAGGTGGTTTGCCCTTCCGTGTGTCATCCGAAGCC
>DASXND010000032.1:0-5792 GCA_036495265.1 Dyella sp. | reverse complement strand
GATGTTGTAGCCGGCATCCACGTGAGTGATCTCACCGGTGATGCCGGAGGCAAGGTCGGAACACAGGAAGGCGCCGACGTTGCCTACTTCATCGATGGTAACGCTGCGACGCAGCGGAGCGTGCTCGTCCACATGCTCGAGCATCCTGCGGAAGTTCGCGATACCGGCGGCAGCAAGCGTCTTGATCGGGCCGGCGGAGATGGCGTTGACGCGAGTGCCTTCCGGACCGAGATGGAAGGCGAGATAGCGCACGTTCGCCTCCAGACTGGCCTTGGCCAGGCCCATCACGTTGTAGCTGTTCATGGCACGCTCGGCGCCCAGGTAGCTGAGCGTGAGAATAGCGCCCCCGCGTCCAGCCATCATCGGCCGGGCGGCCTTGGCCAGTGCGGCCAGGCTATAGCTGGAAATATCGTGTGCGATGGCGAAGTTTTCGCGCGTCAGATGGTCCAGAAACTCGCCCTGCAGTGCCTCGCGCGGCGCGAACCCGACGGAGTGCACGAGGATGTCAAAGGACTCCCAGTGCTTGCCCAGCGCGGCGAACAACTGCTCGAGCTGTGCATCGACGGCCACATCGCAGGGCAGCACGATATTGGAGCCGAACGTATTGGCGGCTTCGTCGACGCGGTCTTTCAGGCGATCGTTCTGATAGGTGAAGGCGAGTTGGGCGCCTTCACGATGCATCGCGTTGGCAATGCCCCAGGCAATCGAGCGTTGGCTCGCAATGCCGACGATAAGAGCCCGTTTGCCATGCAGGAATCCCATGCGTCCTCCCAGCCTTAAAAACGCGCCCAGGCGGCGTGGCCCGCCGAGTCTAGCAGTCGCTAGCGCGCGCCAGCGCGGCGCGCCGGCAGAGGATGATGCTACGCAGCCTGTCAGCCGGGCGAGTTGATCTTCAGCACCTGGCCCGGCTTGACGCCAGCTCCCTTCAGGTGGTTCCACTGCTCCAACTGGCTGATGTCGACCGAATAAAGGCGCGCGATGCTCCAAAGGCTCTCACCGGACTTGACCGTATGGGTCTTGGCCGCCGACGAGGAATGCCGCCCCTTCGCGGGTGACTCTGAAACGTCGGAACGGTCATCGCTGGCCCCATTCAGGACTGCGGCCAGCGGCGGTAGCACCGCGGCGCCCGGCACGCTCTGCACGTCGCCACCACCTTCGTTGTCGGCAACCAGCGCGCTGCGGAATTGCTGCACGCGATTGCTCGGCATCAGCAGGTAAGACGCCGCGCGCGTATCGACCATGCCGTTGCGGAAGCCGGCATTGAGCTCCTTCAATTCGCTCGACGACATGCCGGCATGGCTGGCGGCGTGCTCGATCGGCATGGAGTTGCTTACGTTCACTGCGACCAGGCGTTGCTCGGAGGGCAGTAGTGGCAGGCTCACATTGAAACGGCCAGGCTCGCGAATGACGCAGGCGATGGCCAGTAGTTTGACCAGGTGCTCGCGGGTGACGCGTTTAACCGGCAGCTTCGGTACGACCGGCTCGGCGGCCGGCGCGCCATGCTGGTCGACCATTCGGCGCAAGCCGAACTCGCCGGCATTGAAGGCGTAGTCAACCAGGCGCCAGTCGCCGAGGTCGTCGTGATAGCGGCTCAGCAAGGTCATGATGGCATCGGTGGCCGCTGGGACGTCCATACGGCCATCGAAGTTTCGGTCGACCCGGATGCCCATCGCATTCGCGGTGGAGGGCATGATCTGCCACATGCCTGCCGGCATGTTCTTGCCGCCTGCCACGGGTCGATACTGGCTTTCGACCCACGGCAACAGGGCAAACTCGCCGGCCACTTTATGCTGGGCGGCAATCTGCTGCACGTAGGCGAGTCGAGGCGCGACCGTAGCCATCTGGTTTTCGAATTGTTGCGGGTTCTGCGTATAGCGGCGGGCCCATTCCATGATGCCAGGATCGGCATCGCAGTCCGCCATGGCGAAGCTGCCGCGCAGCTGCTCCCAGATATTGGCATGGCCGTCGCCGGGCGTCGCCGGGCCAGCAATCGTACGAGAGATATCATGCACGGGCTCAGGCTTTGGCGCCTGGACGACGGGTGCGGGCGGCCTCTTGGCCAATGGCGTAGCGCAGGCGGCCAGCAAGATCGACATGGCCAGGGGAAGAGGGCGTAGGCGTCGGGTCATCATCCGCGAAATACGTCCTTGCTGGCGCGCAGGGCGGCGAAACGTGCAACGCGGTCACCGTCCACGCCGTGATGGCGACTCCAGGCGATCACAGCGTCGTTGTCCGTGCGCAGAAAAGGATTGGTCGCCCGCTCGGTATCCAGCGTGACAGGCAGGCTGGGGCGATCGTGCGCACGCAATGCGGCCACTTCCTGCTGGCGAGCGGCCAAGGCGACGTTATCGGGATCGATGGTTTGCGCGAAGCGGCCGTTTGCCGCCGTGTATTCGTGTGCGCAACAGACCAGCAAATCGCCAGGCAGGCTGGCGAGTCGATCGAGCGAAGCGAGCATCTGCGTCGGCGTGCCCTCGAATAGACGTCCGCAACCCATGCTGAAAAGCGTGTCGCCACACAACAGCACGCCCGCGCCGGCATAGGCGATATGCGTGGTGGTGTGTCCTGGCACGGCGATGACTTCGAAGTGCGCATAGGGGTGATCCAGCTTCACCACGTCACCGTCACCGACCCGCAGCGTCGCGCTGGCGATGCGCTCATCGCGCGGCGCGTAAACGGGTACCGGATGCGTGGACAGCAAGGCCTCGGTGCCGCCGATGTGATCGTGGTGATGATGGGTCAGCAGGATCGCGCGCAGCTGGAGTCCGCGTTCCTTCAGGGCGGCCTCGACCGGAGCGGCTTCGCCCGGATCGACGACGATGGCTTGGCCCGCATCATCGTGGAGCAGCCAGATGTAATTGTCGGCGAGCGCCGGTAACGGTACGACTTGCAAGGAGATCGCCTCCGCGGTTTCGTATCGACTGACGCAGGCATCCGTGCTTGCGCGAGGTGGCCGACTATAGAGCGGGTGGGCGGCGCACTCGTTAGTGAGACGTTAATCGAGGCCCGGGTCGTTCAGACTCGTGGACCGGTCGTAGGTCCCTATGCAAACCAGGACACGTTATGGGTGGCTGCCGGTACACTGTGAGCATCGATACATAGCGGGCCGCCCAGGCATGTCGCAGCGCGATCAAGACATCTACACCAGCGCGCCCTTGCGCAGCCTGCTCGCCGAAGAGACGGTGGCCCTGATGCCGGAATTGCAGCGTTGCAGCGGCACGCATGCGCTTTTGCTCAGCGCCGCGCCAGACGACGTGCCGCCCGTCTTGCCTCTGCTCGGCAATTGGACCCGATTGAGCATGGACGCTGAACGCTACGGCGGCGACGTGCACGGGCGCAGTGACGAAGCGTTGCCGTTCCTGGACGACGCCTTCGATCTGGTGCTGTTGCGGCATGCGCTGGAAGTTTCCGATACGCCACAGGCGCTGTTGGAAGAGGCCTCGCGCGTGCTGGCGCCCGGAGGCATCCTCGCGCTCACTGGCTTGCATCCATTCAGTGCGTGGTTGCCGTGGATGCTGTGGCGTTCACGCGGACGTACGCCCGCACTGCGTTCGCCGCTGCTGCTGGAACGGTGGGCTCGGCGGATCGAGCTGGAGATTGAACGCGTGGAGCGGGTGGGCCGCCTGTGGCCCAGCAGCAGCGTTGGCCTGGATGCGGCGCATATGCTCGGCGGCGGGTACTTGCTGATCGCACGCAAGCGACGTCGCATGGCCACGCCCGTCCGCCTGAAGCCAAAGCCGGTGTCCGCGCCTGTGAATGTGGGCCTGGCACCCGGCGCGCGTCGCAACGCGGCGCCTTGATAAACAACGATTGATCGATGGGTAACGATGACTGACGTGCAAGCTTTTACGGATGGCGCTTGCCTGGGTAATCCTGGGCCGGGTGGATGGGCTGCCTTGTTGCGTGCCAAGGGAACCGAGCGGATGCTCGCCGGTGGCGAAGCGGCCACCACCAACAATCGCATGGAACTGATGGCTGCCATCGGTGCGCTGGAAGCGTTGACGCGCCCATGCAAGGTCTCGCTGACCACCGACTCTCGCTATGTGATGCAGGGTATCGAGGAATGGGTGCCGAAGTGGCGCGCCAACGGTTGGCGCACGGCCGACAAGAAGCCCGTGAAGAACCAGGACCTATGGGAGCGTTTGTCCGCAGCGACGCAGATGCATGAGGTGCGCTGGCAGTGGGTAAAAGGCCATAACGGCCACGCCGAGAACGAGCGCGTGGATCAGGCGGCGCGCGAGCAGGCCGAGCAGTTCAGGAGCCAGGCATGAGGCAGATCGTGCTCGACACCGAGACCACCGGTCTCGAAGTGCGGCTGGGCCATCGACTGATCGAGATCGCCTGCGTGGAAATGATCGGGCGTCGCCCGAGCGGTCGGCATTATCAGACCTATCTCAACCCGGACCGGGCGATCGACGAAGGCGCGCGTCAGGTCACGGGTATCGAAGATGCGTTCTTGCTCGACAAGCCGCATTTCATTGATGTCGTGGACGAGTTCCTCGCCTTCATCGACGGGGCAGAACTGATCATCCATAACGCCAGCTTCGACGTCGGCTTTCTGGATGCGGAACTGGCGCGCGCTGGTGAGCACTTGGGTCGCATCGCCGATCGCTGCAGCGTGCTGGATACACTGGTGATGGCGCGCGAGCGCTATCCGGGCCAGCGCAATAGCCTGGATGCGTTGTGCAAACGCCTGGGCGTGGACAATTCGGCGCGCGACCTCCACGGCGGCCTGATCGATGCGCAGCTGCTGGCCGAGGTGTATCTGGCGATGACCTCGGGTCAGGTCGGATTCGACCTCGGCTTTGAAGGGGCGCAAGAGCAGGGCGGGTCAGTCACGATGACGCCCTTGGTGCTCGATCGTCGCCCACGCGTATTGCGCGCGAGCGACGAGGAAATCGCCGTCCATGAGAGTCGCCTCGATGGGTTGGACAAGAACGCCGGTGGTGTCAGCGTGTGGCGCCGCGAGGAAGCAGGAACCGTCAACTGAGCCTGCTCCGGCGACGGGGACGATTCGCTATCGCCTACACGAAGCCCGTGAAGACCCTCAGTTAACGCGTGCAAGGATCGCCGTGATGTTGTCGGTGCCGCCGCCGTCCAGGGCGGCGAGCAGCAGATGTTCGACGCACTCCTGAGCCGACAAGTCGTGGCGCGACACGATGCTGGCGATGCTGCTGTCGCCGACTTCTTCGGTCAGTCCGTCGCTGCACAACAAAAAGCAGACGCCTGGCTCCAGTCGGCCGCGCGCCATCCCGATATGCAGCTGATCGGCGGCCGTGATGCCGAGGGCCTGGGTGATCACGTTGCGCTGCGGATGACGTGAGGCCTGCGCCGGATCAAGCGTGCCCGCGGCGACCAGTTCCTGCACCAGCGAATGATCGTGACTGACCTGGCGCAGATGGCTCTGCCACAGATAGACGCGACTATCGCCAACCCAGACGACCTCGTAACTTTCGGCACCGAGTCGAAGCGCGGCGATGGTCGTGCCCATGGGACGAGGGTCGTCGAAGCTGCGACTGAACTGGATAAGTCGCTCGTCGGCGGCGCGTACCGCTTCGACCAGGCTGTGTCCGCGCGCTACCAGGTCGGCCACAGCGTCGCGTACCAGGGCCGACGCCACCTCGCCATGCTGATGTCCGCCCATGCCATCGGCCACGAGAAACAAGCCCAGCGAGGCGTCGGCGTAATAGGTGTCCTCGTTGCGCGTTCGACGCAGTCCAACGTGGGTTCCGTGTCCGAATTCAATCATGGGAGACCTGGATTGGCGGGTCGTTGGGAGCATGACGGATGTG
>DASXND010000031.1:0-3534 GCA_036495265.1 Dyella sp. | reverse complement strand
GTTTCGCTGTTCTCGCTGCTGATCTTTCTGCGCATGTCCTATGTCTGTCTGATGTCGCCGTTCGCGCCGCAAGCATTCACCTGGACGAACGCCGGTTTCATCGTCATTTGCCTCGTGCTTCAGGCCTTGGTGGGGCTGCTGCCGAACCGGCGGGTGCCAGGGTTCGGCCCGAACGTCGCCGTGTTGCAGGCGGATGCGCGAAAACTCTCATCCTGATCCCTTGAAAGAGCCCTAATGCCATGGAAAGAGACGAAATCTATCTGGTCGATATGTGGCGAATCATCGTCCGCGAGTGGAAGTGGTTCCTGCTCATGGTGGTGCTGGTTTTGGCAGCCACCTACGCTTTTACGCATCTGGCGAGGCGCCAGTGGGAAGCGACCGCGTGGATACAAATCGCACAGGTCGGCCAGGTTCCGCCGGGTCAGGACCCAAAGGTTGAGCCGCTGCAACGGGTTGCGGAGCGGTTGCAGACGAAGGCATTCCAGAACGAGGTCGTGCAAAGCCTCGGCCTGCCGCTCGATTCGCGCGAGGCTGGGCTGTATCGGAAAAGTCTGAAAGTCGATCAGTTGCAATATGCGGGTGCACTGGTCCGCTTGACCGTGCGCGCGGACTCCGCGCGGCAGGCTCGCCAGTTCGCCGAAGCCACGGTTGCCCAGCTGCGTGTCGTTCACCAAGGTCTTGAGGCGACCACACTGGCGCTGGCGCGTGCGCGTCTGGACGAAGTGCAGGCTGATCTAAAGGACGCGCTGGCCGAGCGGGATCGGCTGTTGCAGACCGCGGGCAGGGGAGAAGCCGGTGACAAGAGCGGGCAGGCTTCATCGCTCGCCGGCGTGCTGGTCGCCAGCAGGGGCGAGGAAATCCGCAACCTGCAGACGACACGGAGTGATCTCCTCACCCGACTCAGCGCCAGCTATACGTACGAGACCTCGTTGTTGTGGCCGGTCTATGTTCCCGAGGGACAGGTTTTCCCAAATGCGGTCTTGTTCTGGGGTGTGGGCATCCTGGCGGCACTGGGTCTCGGGACTTTCGCAGCTGTGGTGAGAAATGCGCTTCGTCGTCGCGTCTAGAACGGTGCCGCGCGTGCCATGACATTCAACCAAACCCGTTCACATCGGCACTCACGTTCAGATAAACAGAGCAGGGCGTCGGAGCGCGTATGGATATGAGTGGACATCAGGGGCGAGACGCCGATGAGCGAGGCCCCGCCTCCCGCATGAATGACCCGCGTTCAGCGGGAGCATCATTGGGCGAAGGCCAGTTGCTCGAAACGCAGCGCGCCTTCGACAGCGTCGCTGCCGACTATGATGGCCCTCGTGGCAACAATGAGCTGATCCAGCGCATGCGGGTTTCCCTGTGGGAGACGGTGTTCGACAAGGTTTCCGCTGGATCAAGGCTGCTCGATCTTGGTTGCGGCACCGGCATCGATGCCGTCGAATTCGCCAGATGCGGTTACCAGGTAGCCGCCACGGATTGGTCGCCGCGGATGGTCGGTCGAACTAAGTCCCGCGCCGCCGCCGCCGGGCTAGAGTCCCAGGTGACGGCAAGGCACTTGGGCATACACCAGCTCGATCAGCTGCAGCCGGAGTTTGACGGCATCTACTCGAACTTCGGGCCGTTCAACTGCGTGCCGGATCTGCCATCCATCGCGGCCGAGTGCGCGCGCTTGCTCAGGCCGAGCGGTCATCTGGTGTTGTCGGTGATCGGGCGGATCTGCCCATGGGAAGTGCTTCACTACACGTTACGGGGCCGCTTCAAGCGCGCGGCCGTGCGGAGCAAGCGCGGTGCGACCGCGGTCGGGATGAACCGGCACACCATCTGGACCTACTACTACCGGCCGCGTGAGTTCTACGAAGCTTTTGCGGAGCACTTCGTGCTGGAGGAATACCGGGCGCTCAGTCTGTTCCTGCCGCCGCCCTACCTGGTTGACTACTACCGCAGCCATCGTGCCTGGTGCGAACGGCTGGGCTGGCTCGACGATCACCTGGGTGCGCTACCGGTCCTGCGCAACATGGGCGATCACTTCCTGATTGTCATGCGACGACGCTAAGTCCGTGGATGTCTTGCTGCCAAGCGCGAGTACCAGCCTGTGTCACGCGGCCACCATCAGGCCCGAAGGTGTCTCGCGCGCGCCGCTGTTGATCCGCAATGGCCACATCGGCACGTCAACCGCCGCATGGGCCTGTCGCGTCGACCTTCATGACCATCTGATCTTCCCCGGTCTGATCAACGCGCACGACCACTTGCACGTCAACGCCGTACCCCCCTTGAAAGCAGGCGCCCCTTTCCCGAACAGCTATGCGTGGATCGAGGCGTTCCGCTCACATTTTGACGAGCCGGAAGTCACGGCAGCGCTTGAGTGGCCCAAGGCACTGCGGCTCAGGCACGGGGCGCTGAAGAACCTGCTCGCCGGCACGACTTGCGTAGCCCACCATGACCCCTGGCAGTCGGAGCTCGATGCGCCGGATTTTCCAGTGGCGTTGCTGCGGAACTTCGGCTGGAGCTATGCGCTGGGTTGGCCCGATTATGGGCCGCCGGTGAAGGAGAGCTTCCTGGCCACGGCGGTCGAACGGCCCTGGATGATCCATCTGGCCGAGGGCACGGACGCGACGGCGCAAGCGGAACTGGCAATGCTGGACGAGCTTGGTTGCCTTGCGGCAAACAGCGTGTTGATCCATGGCGTGGGTCTGCGCGAGCAGGACATCGACCGCATCATTGCCGCCAGGGCGGCGGTGGTCTGGTGTCCGGCCAGCAATCTGGCGCTGCTGGGCAAGACGCTCGATCCGCGACGCCTGTTCGAGGCGGGACGGCTGGCCCTGGGCACCGATTCGCGCTTGAGCGGCGCGCGCGACCTGCTCGAGGAAATGCGCTACGCCAGCGCCTTGGGTGACCTCGGCCCAGGACAGCTGGTGGAACTGGTGACCACGCATGCCGCGCGCATCCTTCGCCTGCCCCAGCACGGCAGCCTTGCGCCTGGGTCGCGGGCCGACATGGTGATTGTCCGCGATCGCGGCGGCGACGAGGCGAACGGCCTTGCCGGCATCGAACGCAGCGAGATTCGCGCCGTCGTACACGACGGCATTCCACGCATCGCGGACCACGATTTCGTCGAATGGTTTGATGCCGCCGGCGTGGACACGGTATCGGTGATCCTGGACGGCAAGCCCAAGCTGTTGGCCAGGTCATTGGCCGACCCGGCGCTGATTGCGCTGGAACCTGGGCTCGAGCTTGCCACTAGGCGCAAGGGACGCGAGAACGACCTCACCACCGAGGCGCGCTGCCAATGACCGACACGCCCATCCTTGAACCTGCCGAGGCTTACGCGCTTTGGGCACAGCAATATCCGGCGCGCGCACACAACCCGGTGATGCAGGCCGAAGAGCGAGCCATGCTGACGCTCATGCCTGCCGAGTTGGCGGGATACCGCGTGCTCGACGCGGGCTGCGGCAGTGGACGTTACATGCTGCATGCACTGCGACGTGGCGCAGCACGCGTGGTTGGCGTGGATCTTTCGCCGGAGATGCTGGAGCGCGCGCG
>DASXND010000030.1:0-29251 GCA_036495265.1 Dyella sp. | reverse complement strand
CGCGCAGCTGGCGCGTGCCGCCAACGTGCGGCCTTCGCGCCTGGCCCACGGCGTGCCACTGGGGGGCGAGCTGGAATACGTCGATCGCGGCACCCTCGCGCATGCGTTCGGCAGCCGGCAAGCGGCGGATTGACAGCCATGGCATCGGCGCCGCATCTCTCGCTGGCGATCCCCGGTGCCGACGAATACCGTGCCTTGCGCAGCGCCGCCGGCTTGAGTGCCATGACGCCAGAGGCTGCCGCCGTGGGACTTCCGGCAAGCTGGTGTTCGGTTTGTGTGCGCCATGAAAGCGAACTTATCGGCATGGGCCGCGTCGTCGGCGACGGCGGGTTATTCCTGTTCGTGGTCGACATCGCCGTGGCGCCCGCCTGGCAAGGACAGGGCTTGGGTCGCCGCATCATGCAGGCCTTGATGGATGAGGTGCATGCACGCGCGCCGGCACGCGCCATGATTGGCCTGATCGCCGATGGCACGGCGTCCAGGCTTTACCAGCAATTCGGTTTCAAACTCGTGGCGCCGGCGGCGCACGGTATGCTGCTGCGTCTGTAAACGGAAGGAGTCTGCTGTGGCCGATACCATCTTTGGCAAGATCATCCGGCGCGAAATACCCGCCGATATCGTCTACGAGGACGACGACACACTCGCGTTCCGCGACCTCAACCCGCAGGCACCGGTGCACGTGTTGTTCGTGCCGAAGAAGGCCATCGCCACGCTCGACGCGGCAACGCCGGACGACGCGGAGCTGCTGGGCAAGCTGCTCTTGGCCGCGGCGAGCTATGCCCGACGTGAGGGGCTGGCGGAAAAGGGTTACCGCACGGTCGTCAACTGCAATGAGCACGGCGGGCAGACCGTATTCCATCTGCACGTGCATCTGCTCGGTGGACGTCCCATGCATTGGCCGCCTGGCTGAGTCCGGGTCGCCGTTCCTGCTTATGAAAACGCCGGCGCTGGGCCGGCGTTTTCATGGGTGACGATCAGCCGCGCACCGGGCGGCGCGGCGCCACGATCACGCGGGTCGGGTAGTAGCCACCCCAGCCGCCATACCCGCCCCAGCCGTATCCGCCCCAGCCCCACGGGCCGCCCCAGTACGGGCCCCAGCCCGGACCCCAGAACGGGTCGTAGTAGCCCCCATACGGATAGACCACGCGCTTGGGCCACAGATAGACCACGTTGGCTTCGACGCGCGGATAGGGGTAGCCGTATTCGCCCACCTTCTCCGACACGGTGCCGTGCAAGGTGCCGGTGACGGTGATATCCCGGCCCTGGGCAAACACTTCTGGGTCGTAGAAGCCCGCGCGGCAGGCCACAAAGCGACCCTGGGTCTCGCTGTTGCTGTCGGCGTCGTGTGGACGCGCCTGGCTATCCAATGGGCGCGAGAGCACGTAGAAGCAGGTTTCCTGCGGGCCTGGTTCGGTCTTGATGATCTGGCCGCCCCAGCGTACCTCGGCACCGGAAGCGGCGCCCTGCTGGACAGACACCGAGGACACCTCGGTGTAGGTGCCTTGCAGCGGTTGCGGCACCGTTGCGCAGGCGGCCAATGTCGCTACTGCGGTCGCGAGGATCAACGGCTTGTGCATGGACATGACACTCTCTCCATCGTCTAGTGGATGCGAAGCACCCACGGTTCAATATCATTTGACCATGCGACGTGGCCGAAAGTCCTGCACGGCCAGTCGAAAGTTTCTAACCAGATTCGGCGGCGGTTCGTCGTGGGCGTAGCGCAGTTCGAGATACGTCCTCATCAGTCCGTCCAGTTCCGCGCGCTGGGCGGGCAACGCTCGCCCAGCGCGACTGAAAAAGTGCTGCGGTCCTTCGCTGTGGCGACGGGCAACATCGACGACAGCCAGTCTCCGTTCCAACAGTTGCATCGCCGCTCGCAGCGGATCGGCAGGCGGGCGTCTCCATAGCGCCCAAGCCAGCCCAATGGCCGCGAAAAGGATGCCGCCGATGGCCAGCAGCAAACCCAACATGCCCGGGTCCGTGTCACGTACACCGAACGGCGTCAGCAATCCGTGTTGCCGAAGCGCGTCAAAGCCGATAACGCCCTGGTTCCACCAGCGGTTGACGATGTCCCAGCGATTGCGCAAGCCCAGCCACCAACGATTGGGTGACCAGTCTGTTGCGGCGCTGGACGTTGCAGCGGCACCCAGGCTGACGCGCTCTGGGCGCACAGCGGCGGTGGGATCGACGCGCGTCCATCCGCGCTCCGGCAACCAGACTTCGCTCCAGGCATGGGCATCCGACTGGCGCACCAGCAGATAGTTGCCCATCGCGTTCCAAAAGCCACCCTGATAGCCGGTGACGACTCTTGCCGGAATGCCGGCCGCACGCATCAGTACCGTAAACGCCGACGCGTAGTGTTGGCAGAAGCCCTCATGGGTTGAGAACAGAAAGTCATCGACCGAGTCGCGGCCGAGGGGTGCCGGTGCCAGGGTGTAGCTGAACCCGCCGTCGTGGAACAGGCTCAGTGCGGCTTTTATGACGGCCGCGTCATTGGCGCCGTACTGCGCGCGCCAGCGGGCGGCCAGTGCGAGCGATCGCGGATTGAAGCCCGCTGGCAGTTGCAGGCCACGCCGCCGCCCCGGTTCGCCCAACTGGGATTGCAGACGATAGCTGAGTGCGGATTGCAGTGAGTAGGTGAGCGTGTCGTTGATGGGCCGATCGGCAATTACCTCCCGGTTCGGACCGAGTTGGGCCTGCTCGGGTGCGTTGATGGGAACATCCAGGGCGGGCAGTACGCGTTGGCCGCTCGCTTCGAGGTCGACGGTGTAGTCAACGGTTTTGCCGTGTTCCACTTCTGCGGGTGGCTGGCCCAACCCATCGACATGACTCCAGCGGCGCCCGTCAAATTGCGACATGACGTAGGCGCGAAAATAGCGCTGGCTGTTTTGGGGCGGCTGGCCTGCGAAGCTGACGCGCATGGCCGGGCGATCGTCGGTCAGCAGGTCGAAGAAGTCGCCAGGCGCCATGTCGTCGCTGAGCCCGGTGCGCGCCTGGGGCGCATTCGGCGCGCCCCATAAGGGCGAGCTAAGTCGGGGCACCAGCAGGAAGGCCAGCAGGGCCAGTGGCAGTGATACAGCGAGCAGCCCTAGTGCCGGCAGCAACTCGCGCGGCAGCGAGGTCGTGCCATGGGCGGGTTCGAGCGCGCGCAGCGTGGCCAGGGCCGGCAACAAGCCCAGCGCGACCAGCAGGGTTGCCAGCATGCCCTGATCGAACAGCAAGGCGGTCATCAGGGCGAAGCAGGCAAACGCCGCGCCGACGCGTGCGTCGCGTGTCGCTTCAGATTCCAGCAGCTTGAGCACCAGCAGGCCCACCGCCAGCGCCGCGCCGGGTTCGCGTCCGAACAAGGTGCCGTAGTGGAAGATCACGGCCGCGGACAGCAGCGCAATCAAGGGCAGCTTGAGATACAGCGGCGCGCGGCCACCGTGCTTGCGGCGCTGCCACCAGCGCAGCCCGAGCACGAGGACGAGGGCCCCGCTGAACCAGACCGGCAAATGCGGTGCGTGAGCCGTCAGTACGACGAGGACGGTAAGGCAGAGCAGGTCGAAGGCGCGCGCGCCAAGCGGCAGCCGTGGCTTGCGGTGAAACAGCGAAAACTTGATCACGGCATACGTGCCAGCGCGTTCATGCACCGCGCGTAGTGATTGTGGCCGCCACCCAGGGGAATCTCCTCGTCGGGCAGCCACAGGCTGCTGCTGCGTCCCAGTGCATCCGCTTCACCAAGCCAACGGGCGAGTCGCGAGATACGCGCCTCGGGGGAAAGTTGCGGAAGGTGCCGCCAGTCCAGTCGCCATTCCTGCCGCGCTTCGGGCTGCTCGAAATCCTTCACCAACAGATTCGAGTGGCGGGCACTGACTTTCCAGGCGATGTGTCGTTGGGGGTCGCCCGGCCGATAGTCGCGCAGCGCAGCAACGTCTTCGCCATGGTGCAGTCGCTGGCGCTGCCCGTCCTCGCCTGGCAATACCGGCGGCGGGCCGCCGGTTTCCGGTTGTGGCCACACCAGCACGGCCTGCTCCGGGTGAATCCAGCTCCAGGCGTGGAACAAGCCGAGTGGCCAGTTGCTCCACAGCTTGATGCGCGGCAGGGGTTGCCAGCCGCGCTTCGAAGTAGGCACGTCCAGCGTCACCAGCGTTTGTTCGCGCGGGGGCAGCGAGAATGCTTGCGTATGGCCGTCCAGATCTGCGTGCACCGAGGCATGCGCGCGTTCGCCACCCTCGAAGACAAGTTGCAGCGAGAGCGGATCGCCGGCGATGGCGTGTCCCTGCTGGATGCTGATCAGGCGTAGTCCGTTGAGGCTGCGGAACGCCACCAGCATGCTGGAAGAACTGGCGGCGCCGAGCAGGCACGTAAGCAAGAGCGCAGCATTATTGGCGTAGTTGAGTGCGCCGATAAGCATGATGAAAAGCAGGGTGGTGAAGCCCGCGCCGAACGCCGTAGGCACGATGTAGATACGCCGGCGATGCAGCGTAATGGGCAGGCTTTCCGGCCGCTTGTAGCGGGTGAGCGCGGGCAGGCGTCGTTCCGCCCATGCCTGAGAGCGGCGGAGCGCTGCGAGCATTAGCCCACCGCGACGTTGGCGAGCAGATCACGTGCCAGGTGGTCGCCGCTGGCACCGCGGGCGGCGACCATGCGATGGGCAGCTAGAGGTACGAATAACGCTTGTACGTCCTCGGGCAACACGTGCATGCGGTCACTTAGCATCGCCCATGTCCGCGCGGCGCTGAGCAGGGCCAGGCCCGCACGAGGCGAGAGACCGACCCGGATGTCCGCATGCCGGCGGCTTGCCGCCAGCAACGCCTGCAGGTAATCCAGTAGTGCGCTGCTCGCGGTGACGGTTCGGGCGCGACGCGACAGATCGGCGAGACCATCACCATCGAGCTGGGGGGTGAGTTGAGCGAGCAAGTCGCGGCGATCGCTACCGGTCAATAGGGCGCGTTCGGCGGCGGCATCGGGGTAATCGAGCGACACGCGCAACATGAAACGGTCCAGCTGCGAGTCGGGCAGCGGGAAGGTGCCCGCCAGGTCCATGGGATTCTGCGTCGCCACCACGAAGAACGGCTGCGGCAGCGCAAGCGTCTGGCCGTCCACCGTCACCTGACCTTCGGCCATGGCTTCCAGCAGCGCGCTTTGCGTCTTGGGTGTGGCGCGGTTGATTTCATCGGCCAGCAGCAGGCCGGTAAAGATCGGTCCTGGATGAAAACGGAACTGGCTCGTCTCGCGCTCGTATACGCTGACCCCGATAATGTCCGAGGGGAGCAGGTCGCTGGTGAACTGCACGCGTTGGAAATCGAGCGCAAAGCTGGCCGCCAGCGCGTGGGCTAGGGTCGTCTTGCCCACGCCGGGGACGTCTTCCAGCAGCAGGTGGCCGCCGGCAATCAGGCAGGTAAAAGCGAGCTTTACCTGGCGCGGCTTGCCCAGCAGCACGCGATTGACCTGGGCCATGGCCGCGTCCAGGTGCGTACGCAGGGTTTCATCGTGCAATGGAGTGATGGCGGACATGGGCTTCCGGCAGCGTAAAAGAATGGCGCAGGGCAACAGCCATGCCTGACGGAAGCAGTGTAGCCGCCGACCTCGCGCGCTGGCGAGGCGCTTTCGTCATGGCTTTCGTCGCGCTGTTTCTGGTCAAGCTCATGCTTGTCGCGAGCCTGTCGCCATTTGGTGACGAAGCGTTCTACTGGCAGGAAAGCCGCCATCTCGCCTGGGGCTATAGCGACCTGCCGCCACTCACGGCCTGGCTGATCCCGCTGGGCGAAACGGTGGCCGGGCATGGCTTCCAGTGCCTTCTGTACCTTGCAAAGACGCTGGATCCCAGCTTGACCAGCCCTTCGGCTGTTGAGAGCCGCTGGGATGACGGCTTATCAGGTCTTCTCTAGATCGAGGGCTCAGGGCAGGCTGATGCCCGCCTCGCGCAGCAAGCGGGCGAGCGCGATCAAGGGCAGGCCGACCAGCGCGCTGGGGTCTTCATTGTCGATCCGCTCGAACAGGCTGATGCCCAGGCCCTCGCACTTGAAGCTGCCGGCACAGTCGAGTGGCTGCTCGCGTTCGACATAGCGGACGATTTCCGCGGCGTCGAGGCTGCGAAAACAAACCCGGGTGTGGTCGACGTGGATACGCTCCGCTCCGTTGCGGGTGTCGTACAGGCACAGGGCGGTATGGAAATGCACCTCGCGGCCGGAGCAGGCGGCGAGCTGTTCGCGGGCGCGCTCGAGCGTACCCGGCTTGTCCAATACCAGGCCATCGCATTCGGCGACCTGATCCGAGCCGATCACCAGGGCGTCATGCAGGTCCACTGCCGCGCCGCGGGCCTTGGCGACGGCGAGACGCAAGGCACGCTCACGCGGCGTCTCCCCCGGCAGCGGATGTTCGTCCGTTCCAGGCGAGCGCTGCTCGAAATCGGCATAAATCCGCTGTAGCAGTTCGGCCCGATAGCGCGAGGTGGAGCCCAGCACCAGGCGCGGCAGGCTCATGCGTCGTGCTCCCGGCGGATGTGTTCGCGCATGGCGCTGTCCAGATCGTGCTGGGCGCGGTCCAGCGCCTCGACCAGGGGCCGCAGGCGTTCTCGCGTCTGATTCATGGTGGTGACCGCCTGGTCCAGCTCTCGCTGGCTGGCACGGGGCGCCTCGTCGCGGATCCAGATGCGCTGCTGCAGCAGCGAGCGCAAGCCGGCGTCGATCGCCTGACGCGCTTCCTGCTCACCACTGGCGGGCTGGTCGGGATTGAGCGACATGACCGCGTGGGCCTGCTGCAAGCCGGCGCGGCAGGTCTTGAGATCCAGCTCCAGCCGGTCGGCCAGCTCCAGCAACCGGTGCAGGCTGCTGCTGCGCCGGTCGCTGCGGTAGCGGTAGAATATGGCGAGGCCGATAGCGACCGCCGCGAGCGCCACCAGGGCGGCCAGGCCGAGCGTCAGATAATCATTCACGGGGACGGTCGGCTCGCTTGATGAAGTGGTTGAAGTCTGCCGTACCAGCCGCATTCAGGCAAAATAGCGTGGATACGGTGTTTTTAAGTGTCGTAACGGTTGACTTCAACTGGTTGTAATCCTAAGATTTCATGTCTATGTCCGTGACACTGCCAGAGTCCGTGGACGCTTGGCGCATGGTCTCGGCGCGGCGTTCCTTCCAGGGAGAACTACCCGTAGCCGCCTTAAAGCGGTTGGGCGAGGTCTTGGCTGGTACGGAAGGAACACTGCAATACGAGCTGGATTTTGGGCGGGACGAGTTTGGTACGGCGTACCTCGATGTCCGCGTTCAAGCCCCTCTCACGCTGACCTGCCAACGTACCTTGGAGCCGTTTGTGCTGCCGGTGCCGGTAGACAGCCGCCTCGGACTGATCCGGACCGAGCGCGAGGAATCGGCCTTGTCGCCGGGTTGCGAGCCACTGCTCGTGGCCGACGACGGCAAGTTGATCCTGGCGGATGTGATCGAAGACGAATTGTTGTTGGCACTGCCGCTGATCCCGGTGAACCCGGACAGCACGCTGCCCGAAGCAGTAGTAGGCCACGAGCCAGAGGAAGATTCCTCCGGTGAAGGGCGTTCCGATAACCCGTTCGCGGTTTTGCGCGAACTCAAGAAACGTTGATTTAGCTGGAGACTCGCCATGGCCGTTGCCAAGAGCCGCAAGACCCCGTCCACCCGCGGCATGCGTCGTTCGCACGATGCGCTGAAAACCGTGCAGCTGTCCACCGATCCGACCAGTGGTGAGGTGCATCTGCGCCACCACGTCACCAAGGATGGCTACTATCGCGGCAAGAAGGTGATCGACACCAACACGTCGGTGACCGAAGAGGATTGATCGTTCCCGCAAGGGATACGGTTTAGCGGGGCGGCGCGGTAACGCGCCGCTTTGCGTTTAAGCGATCACCCACGTAGTTTTGGCGGCTTGGGGGCGGGCGCCTGCGCGCAAGCGCGAGAGGACGGCCTGCTTCGGCCAGCCCCGCACCTGGAAAGTTAATGTCCCAGATCTACGCCCGCATCACGGGTACCGGCAGCGCGCTGCCTGAGCGCGTGGTTACCAATGCCGATCTGGAAAAGATCGTCGAAACCACGGACGAGTGGATTCGCACCCGTACCGGCATCCAGCAGCGACATATCGCCGCTGACGGCGAAACCACGGGCGACCTGGCCACCCTGGCCGCCCAGCGTGCGCTGGAGGCCGCTGGGGTCAAGGCGTCCGAACTGGACCTGATCGTGCTGGGCACCACCACGCCCGACCTCATTTTTCCGTCCACCGCCTGCCTGGTGCAACACCGTCTGGGCGCCAACGGCTGCGCCGCGTTCGACGTCAATGCGGCCTGCTCGGGCTTCGTCTACGCCCTGGGCGTGGCCGACAAGTTTATCCGTAGCGGTCAGTCCAAGAAGGTGCTGGTGATCGGCGCGGAAACGCTGACCCGCATGGTCGACTGGACGGAGCGCGAATCCTGCGTGCTGTTCGGCGATGGTGCCGGCGCGGTCGTGCTCGAAGCCTCCGAAGAGCCGGGCATCTACGCCACCTGCCTGCACGCCGATGGCGGCTTCAAGCATCTGCTGTACAACCCGGTTGGCGTTTCCGTGGGCTTCAAGGACGAGCCGAACCACGGCGTGCGCATCACTATGGCGGGCCGCGAGGTGTTCAAGGTTGCAGTGAAGACGCTCGACGCGCTAGTCGATGAAACCCTGCAGGCGGCCGGCATGGAGGCCTCGCAGATCGACTGGCTGATTCCGCACCAGGCTAACCTGCGCATCATCGAAGCCACGGCCAAGCGTCTGAATATGCCGATGGAGCGGGTGGTGGTGACGGTCGACCAGCATGCCAACACCTCGTCCGGCTCGGTGCCGCTGGCGCTCGACTTTGCCGTGCGTTCGGGCAAGGTGAAGCGCGGGCAGACGCTGCTGCTGGAGGCGTTTGGTGGTGGTTTCACCTGGGCGTCGGCGTTGCTGCGCTACTGATCTCTTGGTTTTGTGGTGTTCTCTCGATGCCGCCTTCGGGCGGCATTGTTTTTGCGCGCACAGGGTGCGCTCCTACATTCGGCCTTCGAGGCAGTGGATGAGGGTGCTTAGCGGCCCCCTAAGATCCCCGCGTCGTCCCCTTTCCCCGCGATACAGCTGCGTATGTCCGCCATTACTGGCACCATTCCGCTTTTAGCATCCGGAAATCGCTCGCTCCATGACTCAGACCGCCGCTACGCTCGCTTTCGTTTTCCCGGGCCAGGGCTCGCAATCCGTGGGCATGTTGGCCGAACTGGCCGCTGTCCATGCGGACGTGAAGGCCACCTTCGACGAAGCCTCGCAGGGCGCCGGCGTGGACCTGTGGGCGCTCAGCCAGCAGGGACCTGAAGGCGATCTCAATCGCACTGAGAACACGCAGCCGGCCCTGTTGGCCGCCAGTGTGGCGGTGTGGCGGGTGTGGCAGAAGTTGGGCGGCGTGCAGCCGGCGCAGCTGTCGGGCCATAGCCTGGGCGAGTACAGCGCCCTGGTATGCGCTGGCGCGCTCTCGCTGCACGACGCAGCGGCGCTGGTGGCCGAGCGCGGCCGCCTGATGCAGGCGGCGGTGCCGCCGGGCGTCGGTGCGATGGCGGCGATTCTTGGTGGCGACGATGCGCAGATCGCCGCCGTATGCGAGGAAATGGCGCAGGGGCAGGTGGTATCGCCGGCCAACTTCAATTCGCCGGGCCAGCTGGTCATCGCCGGCAACGCCGAAGCGGTGGATCGCGCGCTGGCAAAGCTGGCCGAGCTGGGTGTGAAGAAAGCCATCAAGCTGGCCGTGTCGGTGCCGTCCCATTGCGCGTTGATGCGCGATGCGGCCGATCGGCTGGGCGAGCGCATGGCGACGCTCAACTGGCACACACCAACCATTCCGGTGGTGCAGAACGCGGAGGCGCGCAGCTATGCCTCGCTGGACGATATCCGCGGCGCTCTGCAGCGCCAGCTCTACTTGCCGGTGCGCTGGACCGAATGCGTGCAGGCGCTGGCCGCTGGCGGCGCCACGCGTATCGCCGAAGCGGGCCCGGGCAAGGTGCTGGCCGGCTTGATCAAGCGCATCGACAAAAGCATCGAGGCGCGCGCTATTGGCACGCCGGCCGAGATCGATGCTGCCCGCACCGAGTGGGCTTGAGTCGGCAACAGACGAATCCGCGATGGCGAGGCTTCAATGTCTCGCATGATTGAAACGCTTTCGCTTCGACGGATGCGCGTTTGGCCATCCAAAAGGAAATGACAGATGAGCAAGATATTGCAGGGTGAGATCGTCCTCGTCACTGGCGCGAGCCGCGGCATTGGCGCTGCGATTGCTGACGAACTGGCAGCGCTGGGCGCTACCGTCGTAGGCACCGCGACCAGCGAGAGTGGTGCGGCGGCGATCGGCGAGCGTCTGGCTGCCCATGGCGGTCACGGACGCATGCTCAATGTCACCGACGGTCCGTCGGTCGAGGCCTTGATCGACGGCATCGGCAAGGAATTTGGTGCGGTATCGATCCTGGTCAACAACGCCGGCATTACCCGCGACCAGCTGTTGATGCGTATGCGCGAAGAAGACTGGCAGGCCATTCTCGATACCAACCTGACCTCGGTGTATCGCACTTCGAAGGCGGTGATGCGCGGCATGATGAAGGCGCGCAAGGGTCGCATCATTTCCATCGCCTCGGTGATCGGTCTTACCGGCAATCCGGGGCAGGCGAACTACGCTGCCGCAAAGGCCGGCATCATTGCCTTTTCCAAGTCGCTGGCGCGGGAGATCGGTTCGCGTGGCATCACGGTCAACGTGGTGGCACCGGGTTTCATCGATACCGATATGACGCGCGCACTGCCGGAAGAGTCCAAGCAGGCGTTGCTCGGGCAGATTGCCTTGGGTCGCCTCGGCGAAGCCAGCGACATCGCGAAGGCGGTGGCCTTCCTGGCGTCGCCTGCGGCCGCCTACATCACGGGTGAGACCCTGCATGTCAATGGCGGCATGTACATGCCGTAAGGGCGGTCAGGAAGCGCAGCGAAGGCGATGTCTTCGCTGTCCCGGGCGGTTTGCGAGCACCGCTGAACGTAACGTTTGAAACGGCCGGAAGGGTCGTCTGGCCATGGCTGGATGACGTTCCGGAGCGCCGGCACGGGCCGGTTTAACACGGGGTTGTCGCCAGCGGCTTCGTTTTAGGCGACAATTACCCTTTCGCGCCGGTCCCGTGACCTGCGTCCAACCATTGCTGGCGGACCATGGCGGCCCTTGTGCTTAGCCACTACAATCCGCCGGCCATAGTCGACCGATGGGTCGGCTTTGATAGGTAACTACTCCTTGGGAGGTATTGGCAACATGAGCACCATCGAAGAGCGCGTCAAGAAAATCGTCATCGAGCAGCTGGGCGTGAAGGAGGATGAGGTCACGGCGAACGCTTCGTTCGTGGACGATCTGGGCGCTGATTCGCTGGACACCGTCGAGCTGGTCATGGCCCTCGAAGAAGAGTTCGAGACTGAGATCCCGGACGAGGAAGCCGAGAAGATCACCACGGTGCAGCAGGCTGTTGATTACATCAAGGCCCACACCAAGGAGTGATCGCTCTGTGAAGGCAGGCGCGTTCGCACTATGCGTCCGCCCACTAGCGATACCGGAAGCTGCGCCTCATTGGCGCAGTTTTCGTTTCTGCATTTTGCAACGTCCGATCCCGTATGGTGCGCGAATACGCGCCGGACGGTACGGACGACGTGGCCGCGATAGCGCGGAAAGACTGTCGATGTCGGCAGTACCACGGAACCGAATGAGGGAAGATCAACATGAGTAAACGACGTGTGGTAGTGACCGGCATGGGTATCATCTCGCCGGTCGGCAACGAACTCGCCACCGCTTGGGAGCGTGTCCTCAAGGGTGTCAGCGGGATCGGCCCGGTCACCCATTTCGATACTTCCGCTTATTCCACCCGCATTGCCGGACAGGTCGCTGGTTTTGATCCGGCTGAGTGGATGCCGCTGAAAGACGTCAAGAAGATGGATCCGTTCATCCACTATGGCGTGGCTGCGGGCACCCAGGCGCTGCGCGATTCCGGGCTGGAAGTGACCGAGGCGAATGCACCGCGAATTGGTGTGGCCGTGGGTGCCGGCATCGGCGGTCTGTATACGATCGAAGCGACCACGCTGGAACTGGCGGCGAAGGGGCCGCGCCGGGTGTCGCCGTTCTATGTGCCCAGTTCGATCATCAACATGGTGTCGGGCCAGCTATCGATCATGTTCGGCCTGAAAGGCCCGAATATTGCGTGCGTCACCGCCTGTACCACGGGCACGCACAACATCGGCATGGCCGCGCGAATGATCCAGTACGGTGATGCCGACGCCATGATCGCCGGCGGCGCCGAATTCGCCACCACGGGCACCGCCATGGCGGGCTTCTGCTCGGCCAAGGCCATGTCCACCCGCAACGATGAGCCGACCAAGGCCAGCCGTCCGTGGGACAAGGATCGTGACGGTTTCGTGCTGTCCGATGGCGCGGGCGTCCTGATGCTCGAAGAGTACGAACACGCCAAGGCGCGTGGCGCGAGAATCTATGCCGAGCTGGTTGGTTTCGGCATGAGTGGCGATGCATTCCACATGACCGCGCCGAGCGAGGGCGGTGAGGGTGCGGCGCGTTGCATGGACAGCGCACTCAAGGACGGCGGCATCAACCCGACCGACGTGCAGTACGTCAATGCGCACGGCACCTCGACGCCGTTGGGCGACCTGGGTGAAGTGATGGCGGCGAAGAAGGTCTTCGGCGACCACGCCTACAAGCTGGCGATGAGCTCGACCAAGTCGGTCACCGGTCATCTGCTCGGTGCGGCCGGCGGTGTGGAAGCGATCTTCACCATCCTGGCGCTGCGCGATCAGGTGCTGCCGCCGACCATCAATCTGGATGAGCCGGGTGATGGCTGTGACCTCGATTTCGTACCGCACGTGGCGCGCGAGGCGAAGTTTGACGTAGCCATCTCCAACTCGTTTGGCTTTGGTGGTACCAACGGCACGTTGGCATTCCGCCGCGTTTGAGCGGTGCGTTGAACGTTCATCATCGTCGTACCTTGCACGGCCGGCGCGATCTACTCGCGCCGGCCGCTGCATTTCCGGAGCGCTATCCCGGGCTGCTGCAAAGCGTGACGCGCGGCACGCCGCAGTCCCGCTACGACATCCTGTTTGCTTACCCGCAGGAAAGCCTGACCTTGCATGCGGATGGACGTCTGCTCGATGCGCAGGGCGTGGCGCGCGACGGGCGTTTTCTCGATGCGCTGGACGAGGCGTGGCGAAAGGCCCGCGTGCCGCGCGACGAAACGGACGATCTGCCATTTCACGGTGGCTGGCTGCTGCTGCTTGCGTATGAACTGGTCGGCGAGATTGAGCCGCGTCTGCGGCTGCGTTCTCCCGAATTGCTGCCTACCGCACTGGCGCTGCGTTGTCCTGCCGCCGTGATCGTCGATCATGAGGCCGATTGCACGATCCTGATCGCCGAAGCGGGTCACGAGGCACTGCTCGATGCCATGGCGGCGGATCTTTCCGCGACACCTACGATCCCGACGCTGGCTACACCGTCCAGCTGTGACGAAGACGATCCGAAGCTGTTCCTCGATGGCGTGGCGCGCATCCACGAGCATCTCCACGCCGGCGATATTTTTCAGGTCAATCTTTCCCGGGCATGGCATGCGCACTATGCGGTACCGCCGAAGCCCGTCGAGCTGTACCAGGCGCTGAGGCTGGCCAATCCCGCTCCGTTCGCTGGCTTGTTGCAGCAGCCGGACTGGGCGGTGGTGAGCTCTTCGCCCGAGCGATTGGTGGAAGTGCGCGATGGAGTGGCGCAGACGCGCCCGATCGCAGGCACGCGACCGCGTACCCCGGGCGATGACGACCTGGCCCGTATTCGCGAACTCAGCACGCATCCGAAGGAGCGCGCCGAGCACGTCATGCTGATCGATCTCGAGCGCAACGATCTGGGCCGCGTTTGCATGCCGGGCACGGTCGAGGTCAACGAATTGATGGTGGTGGAAAGCTACGCGCATGTTCACCACATCGTGTCCAACGTGCGTGGGCGGCTGCGCGAGGATGTGACGCCCGGCGAGGTGATCGCGGCGACGTTTCCAGGCGGCACCATCACCGGTTGTCCCAAGGTGCGCTGCATGGAGATCATCGCCGCGCTGGAGGACGCCCCGCGTGGGGCCTATACCGGCGCGTTGGGCTATCTCGACCGCAACGGCGACCTGGATCTGAACATTCTTATCCGCACGTTTATGCTCGCCGATGCGCGGGTGACGCTACGCGCCGGTGCCGGCATCGTGGCCGATTCGGTGGCGGACACGGAGCTCGACGAAACGCGTGCCAAGGCGCGCGGACTGTTGCGGGCACTCGGAGTACCAGGCTGATGTCCGCCACGGCGCGTGTCCTGGTCGATGGCCTAGCCGTCGACACGGTTTGCGCGTTCGATCGCGGGCTGTCCTATGGCGATGGATTGTTCGAAACCATTCGCTTTGTGGCTGGGCTTGCACCGTTGTGGTCGCGTCACATGGAACGACTCCAGCACAGCTGCGTTCGACTCCAACTGCCGATGCCGGACGCGGCGCTGTTGCTGCACGAGGCACGGAGCGTCGTGGGTGGCATGGATCAGGCCGTCGTGCGCATGACGCTGACGCGCGGGGTGGGTGAGCGGGGTTATGCCCTGCCGACAACGGCTCACCCCACCCGCATCGTCGCGGCCTTTGCCGCGCCCGCGATGGTGGGCGATGCCTATATCCATGGCATCCGCCTGCGCTGGTGCGAAACACGCCTGGCGATACAGCCATCGCTGGCAGGCATGAAACATCTCAATCGGCTGGAACAGGTACTGGCACGGGCGGAATGGAGCGACCCTTCGGTCGCCGACGGCTTGATGCGCGATACCGACGGAAACGTCATCGCGGCCACCATGGCCAATCTGTTTGCCGTGGTCGACGGCGTGCTCGTCACCCCGTCCGTCGAACGGTCCGGCGTGGCGGGCGTGGCCCGCGCCGAAGTCCTGGCGAGCCGGGCCGCCGTCCATGTCGGTGATATTTCTCGGGAAGATCTCCTGCGCGCGGATGAGGTCTTCCTCAGTTCGAGCGTCCGCGGCATCCTGCCAGTTCAGGCCGTGGACGATACCGTGTATGTTCCCGGCCCGGTCACCCGCGCTTTGCAGCGTCACTGGCGCGGTCTGGGTTTTCCGATGGAGCAGGCATGAGTCGAGACAAGATGCAGGGGCGCGTGCGTTGGCGCGCGCTGATCGTGCTGGTATTGCTGGCGGTGGCTGGCACCCTGATCTATGGATGGCAGGATTTCCAGCGTTTTACGCGCACGCCGTTGGCGGTGACCGCGCAGACCCCCAGCATCGATGTGGGACGTGGCAGCAGCCTTCGCGACGTGGTGGGTCAGCTGCGTGAGGAACACGTCACCACGGTCGGGCCGCTCTACTGGCGCGTGCTTGCCGAGCAGCTGCGCGTAGCGGGGCGTTTGCATGCGGGCGAATACGCGCTCACCGTGGGCATGACGCCGCGCGACCTGCTGCTCAATATGGCGGCGGGCAAGGTACTGCAGCGGAATTTCACCATCGTCGATGGTTGGAATTTCCGCGACCTGCGCCAGGCACTGGCCAAGGCCGATCGCTTGCGCCAGGACGGTGCCGGTCTGGACGACGCGGCGTTGATGGCCAAGATCGGTGCCGCAGGCGAGATGCCGGAAGGTCGCTTCCTTCCTGAGACCTATGCCTACGTGAAGGGTGACAGTGATCTGGACGTCCTGCGCCGCGCGCATACCGCGATGACCAAGATGCTGGATACGCTATGGGCTCAGCGCGACCAGGATGTGCCGCTGGCCACGCCGTATGACGCCTTGATCCTGGCTTCCATCGTCGAGAAGGAAACCGCCCGTGCGGACGAGCGTCCTCGCATCGCCGGTGTGTTCGTGCGTCGCCTGCAGAATCACATGCTGCTGCAGACCGATCCTACGGTGATCTATGGCATGGGCGAGTCGTATACGGGGAGCATCCACAAGGTCGACCTCACTACCGACACGCCATACAACACGTATACCCGCCCGGGGCTGCCGCCGACGCCGATTGCGATGGCGGGCAAGCCCGCGATCGAGGCCGCCTTGCATCCGGCAGACGGTACTGAGCTGTATTTCGTCTCCCGGGGCGATGGCAGCCATGCTTTCTCCAGTACGCTGGACGAACACAATCGCAACGTCGCCTGCTACCAACTGAAGCGCTGTCCATGACATCACGAGGCAAATTTATTTCGCTCGAAGGCGGCGAGGGTGCTGGCAAGAGCACCTTGCTGGCCGGATTGCAGGAGCATCTGGTGGGGCGTGGCGTGGCGCTGGTGCAGACCCGCGAACCTGGCGGCACGCCGCTGGGCGAAGCGGTGCGCAGCATCGTGCTGGATCCTGCCCGCGGCGACATGAGTGCGGAGTCGGAGCTGTTGCTGATGTTCGCTTCGCGCGCGCAGCTGGTGCGCGAATGCATCGAGCCAGCCCTGGCCGCCGGTCGGTGGGTGCTGTGCGACCGTTTCACCGATGCCAGCTTTGCCTATCAGGGCGGTGGACGCGGCATGCCGATGGAGCGCATTGCCGAGCTGGAGCGCTGGGCGACCAACGGCCTCAAGCCCGATCTCACCTTGCTGCTTGATCTTCCTGTGGCCACCGGTCGCGCGCGCGCCGCAGGTCGTGGTGAGGCCGATCGCATCGAAGTGGAGGCTGATGCTTTCTTCGAGCGCGTGCGCAGCACGTATCGCGCGCGCGCCGTTGCCGAGCCTGCCCGTTTTCGCGTCATCGATGCCAGCCTTTCGCAGGCGCAAGTGCTGCAGACAGCGGTGGACGCCATGGCGAACCTGTTTGGAGCGGCCGCATGAACGCGATGCCCTGGCACGCCGAGCATTGGTCGCGCTTGCAGTCGCGCCGTGCGCGCGATGCCATGCCGCACGCCTTGCTGCTGTGTGGGCCGGAAGGTCTGGGCAAGCGCGATTTCATGCGTCGTTTCGCGCAGGGCTTGCTCTGCAAGCAGACGCAGGATGGTGAAGCCTGCGGTCACTGCCGCAGCTGCCTATTGTTCGTGGCGGGTACGCATCCGGACTTTGCCGTGCTGAGTTTTGGCTTGCGCAAAGACGGCGTGCAACGCAGCGAGATCGTGGTCGATCAGGTTCGAGAGCTGTCGGCGCGCCTGGCCATGTCCAGCCAGTTCGGCGGCTGGCAGATCGTCTGCATCGATCCGGCCGATGCCATGAATACCGCGGCGGCCAACGCCTTGCTCAAGACGCTGGAAGAACCGTCGCAACAGACCTTGCTGATGCTGGTCGCCAATGCGCCCTGGCGATTGCCGCAGACCATTCGCAGTCGCTGCCAGCGCATCGAGTTTCATCTGCCCCCGCGGGAGGAGGCGCTTGGCTGGTTGCAGCAAGCCGGCGTGAACGATGCGGCGGCCGCGCTCGACGCGGCTGCGGGCAATCCGGGACTGGCCCGCGCGTGGGTCGACGCCGGTGCCCTGGCTCGAAGGCAGGAAGTGCGCAAGGACTTGTCCGCCCTGGCGGCAGGGCGGGGCGAGGCGATGGAAGTGGCGCGTCGCTGGTTGGACAACGAGCCCGAGCAGCGCTTGTGGTTTGCCGCCCAGGCCGTAGCCGATGAAGTGAGGTCGCGCGCCGGCACTGCCGCCAGTCCGCTGTCGAGCAACCTGGATGCCGAGGCGCTGGATCAGTGGTACATGTCGGCCAATCGCACGCGCGAGTCCTTGCGCGGGCCCTTGCGCGGGGATCTCCTGCTGCTGGAATTGTTGGCTCGCTGGCGATAACCGACGTCACTCGGCGCTGAAAGAGAGGCCTGAGATCAGGGAAAGCTGGCAGACAGGACGTCTACCTAGGCTGGCGGGATGAAGTCCCCACTGCCGCAACGTGTCCCGGTTTGGCCCTGGCTATCCCTTCTGCTCCTGCTGGTGCTCCGGCTGGTGTGGTTGAACGCGTACACGCTCAATTCCGATGAGGCGCAGCATGCCCACGTGTCCTGGGCGTGGACGCAGGGGCTGTTGCCGTATCGGGATGTTTTCGACAACCACGGTCCCCTGTTTGGTTGGCTGCACTCGCCGCTGTTGACCTTGCTCGATGAGCGCGCCGACGTGCTGACCTGGCTGCGTCTGGCCATGCAGGTCTGGTATGTCGTGGCGGTCGGCGCCGTCGGCTGGATGGGGCGGCGTCTGTATGGCTGGCGCGTGGCCGTGGTCGCCATGCTCGTGGCCGGTTTGTTTCCCCGTTTCTTCATCGTGAGCGGGCAGTTCCGCACGGACGACCTGTGGACGGCCATGTGGCTTGCCGGCCTGGCCTTCGTGGTCGGGACGCCAGCCCGAACCTGGCGCTATTTCGTGGCCGGATTGCTGATCGGCTGCGCGCTCGCGGTGTCGCAGAAGACGCTGGTGCTGGTGGTCACCGCCTTGGCGGCAATGGCCGTGGTCAAGCTGATGCAGCCGGCAGGCGCCGCGCCGGTCGGATGGCGACGCTGGGCTGCGGCCGCGGGCGGGCTGCTGCTGGTTCCGGCTCTTTTCGTCGGCTGGTTCGCCTGGCATGACGCGCTCGCTGACGTCTGGTACGGCCTGGCTGGGTACAACGTGGGCGGTGCGAAAAAGCGCCACGCCGCGCTGAATCTGCTCTGGTTCCTGCTGCTGGCGGGGCCGATGATTGCCGTGGCGGCGCGTACGATCCGCCAGCGCGGATTGCGGGACTTTGACTGGGCGGTCTTTCTTGCCTTGCAGAGTGGCCTCTATCTGTTGCTGATCTGGTTTGTTTGGCCGCTAATCACCAAGCAGGATTTCCTGCCCGCTGTTCCCTTGCTGCTGTTGGTGGCGTGCGGGTGGGTTTCGCATTGGGGTTGGTTGGGCGCGCGGCCCGGACTTCGTCGTGGCCTGGTTGCCCTGGTGCTTGCCGGCGAGCTGGCGACCGTCGTGGCCTATGCGCCGCCCTGGCAGGACAGCCTGGCGCCGCAGCGCGCCGAGCTGGCCCTGGTGCTCCGCTACAGCGACAAGACCGATACCGTGATGGACGCCAAGGGCGAGTCGATTTTTCGCACGCGCCCGTACTATCCGGTGCTTGAAAGCCTGGCTATGCGCCGGTTGCGGCGCGGTCAAATGGCAGACACGATTGTTGACGAACTGGTGCGCCACTGCACGATGATGACGACCGCGCATCGTCTACCTGATGCAAGTACGCGTTTCCTGGAGGGCAATTACGTGGCGGCGGGTCCGAATGTGTGGGTGGCGGGGCGCATGCTTTCCCCGCGGTCAGAAGACCAGGTCATCGACGTGGCCTTGCCGGGCGACTACGTGCTGACCGATGGGCACACGCGCCTGCGCGCAAGCCTGGATGGTGCGCCGGACGCCGACCACTGGTTTCTGGATCGAGGCCGGCACCACTTGAAGGTGGCCGAGGGGGTCCCGGTCGCCCTGGTCTGGAGCAAGGCGTTTGACCGCGGCTGGCGGCCGCTTTCGCCTGACGGAGTGGGTGGCTGACATGGCGTTGAGTCTCAACGCCGACACGCGCCTGCTGGTGGTAGCCCCTCATCCCGATGACGAATCGATTGCGACGGGCGAACTGATTCAGCAGGTTCGAGCATCGGGCGGCGACGTCCAGATTCTTCTGCTGACGAATGGCGACAACAACCCCTGGCCTCAGCGCTGGGTGGAGCGGCGCCTGCGCATCGGTGTCGACGAGCGCCGCCGCTGGGGTGAGCGCCGACGCGGCGAAGTAGAGCGGGCCTTGCGTCAGCTGGGCGTCGATCCCGCCGCCTTGCATCCGCTCGGCTGGCCCGATATGGGTATCACCACCTTGTTGTGCGAGAACTTCGACCAGGGCGTGTCGACCATGACCACCTATCTCGACCGTTGTCGACCCAATCTGCTGGCGATCCCGGCCTTGGGTGATCACCACCCCGACCATGGCGCCGCCCATGTGCTTGCGCGCCTGGCGGTTGCGCAGTGGCAGGCTGGCGCGCCCGAGTTACTCGCTTATCTGGTCCATGGTCGTGAAGAGGAGGTGACGGGCAGGGTCAAGCTCGACTCCTCGGTGGGGCTGCACGCGAACAAGATGGCGGCGTTGGCATGCCATCAAAGCCAGATGACCCTCAGTGGCAAACGCATGCGGCGACTTGCGGGTCGCCCGGAGCGATACCTGGCGGTCAAGGGCGGCCTGCCCAGGGAGGATGCGTCGGTGCTGCCCTGGAATCCGCCGTCGTCCTTGCATCCGTGGCTGCACCTGACGGTGGCCGACCGCACGGGCGTGCGCGACTGGCCCTGGTCCAAGGCGCCCATTGCCCAGGACGGACAGGGCCGCTACGTGCTGCATGCGTTTGCGGAAGGGGCGATCGGTCCGGCGTTCGCCAAGCTCCATATGTACGTACCGTCGCCATGGATCTTCGACCGTTGGGGATGGTGCGAGCTTTAGCCCGCCATCACATTCCTCTGACAGGTCGCTTTACGCTTGGCCGCCGTGATCGTTAGGATGCGGCATGAGGGGCCTGTCGCCCCCGCGGTTTGCAGGAGCACAGCCATGAACCCGGCCATCGCCGCCCGCCAGGGCATCATTTCGTTGAAGATCAAGGACACGGCCGCGCTTTATAACGCGTACATGCCTTATCTGAAGCACGGCGGCCTGTTCGCGCCCACGGCCCAGCGCTACGCGTTGGGTGACGAGGTCGTGCTCCTGATCAATCTAACCGACGAGGGCGAGCGCCTCTCCGTGGCCGGCAAGGTCGTCTGGGTCACCCCGGTCGGTGCCCAGGGCAATCGCACCGCTGGCATCGGCGTGCAGTTCAACGAATCGTCCGATGGTGAAGTGGCCCGCACCCGCATCGAGAATATCCTCGTGGGCATGACCGGATCCGAGCGTCCTACGCACACCATGTAATTCCTTGCGCTACCAAAGTCGCAGACGGATCATGCGCAAAGTTCCCTGCAAATAGCCGTCAAGGCTTGTTGTTGTTAAGCGCACTGATACAATGTCGCGATTCCCGACCTTGATCGTGGAAAGTCGGACGTTCGTGGCTTAAATAACGCGCGCGATCGTGGCGGATAGCCCTGGCCCTTGCAGGCCTGCCGTACCCAGTTGCCGGACCGTTTACCCCGACGGTCACTGATGCGCCATGAAGGCGCGGAGGTACGCTCCATCGTGCTTGCCGAATACTGGCCCATTCTGCTGTTCATCGGCGTCGCCGCCGGCCTTGGCGTGGTCCTGCTGGTCATTGGCCTGCTGGCCGGTCCCCGTCGTCCCGATGCAGACAAGCTCTCACCCTACGAGTGCGGCTTTGAGGCCTTCGAAGATGCGCGCATGCGCTTCGACGTGCGCTACTACCTGCTGGCGATCATCTTCATCATTTTCGATCTGGAAATCGCCTTCCTGTTCCCGTGGGCAGTGGTGTTCCAGAAGATCGGCCTGACTGCGCTCATCGAGATGGCGCTGTTCCTGCTGCTCTTGGTCATTGGTTTTGCTTACGTATGGAAGAAGGGAGCACTGGAATGGGAGTGATCTCGTCGCTCGATCGGGTGATGCACAACCCGCAGCCGTTGAACCTGGTGGACGACATCCTGCGTCCGGTCGAGGACAACCCGATCATGCAGCGTGGCTTTGCCACGACCAGTGTCGATGCGCTGATGAACTGGGCGCGTACCGGTTCGATGTGGCCGATGACCTTCGGTCTCGCCTGCTGCGCCGTGGAAATGATGCACGCCGGTGCTGCGCGACTGGATCTTGACCGCTACGGCGTGATCTTCCGTCCCAGTCCGCGCCAGTCCGACGTGATGATCGTGGCAGGCACCCTGGTCAACAAGATGGCCCCGGCGCTGCGCAAGGTCTATGACCAGATGCCGGAGCCGAAGTGGGTCATTTCGATGGGTAGCTGCGCCAATGGCGGCGGCTATTACCACTATTCCTATTCCGTGGTGCGCGGCTGCGACCGCATTGTGCCGGTGGACATCTACGTGCCGGGCTGCCCGCCGACGGCGGAAGCGTTGATCCACGGCATTCTGCAGTTGCAGAAGAAGATCCGCCGCACCAACACCATCGCGCGTTCCTGAGGACGCAGCCAGCCATGACTGATACACCATCGAACTCGCTGGCCGAGCGCCTTTCCGCGCGATTCGGCGAAACGCTGTCGATCAGCATCGTACGCAACGAAGTGACCGCCGAGGTCGCTGCTGCCGATCTGCTCGCGGTGGCCACCGCCCTGCGCGACGAAGCACCGTTCCGCTTCCGTCTCCCGATCGACGTGTGTGGCATCGACTACATGGGCTACGGCCAGACCGAGTGGGATACCGAAACCGTTTCCAGTACCGGCTTCTCCCGCGGTGTGGAAGGCGAGGCGATGGGTCGCTTTACCTGGGCCGATCGTCCGCGTTCGGATGGCCAGCCGCGCCGTTTCGCTGCCGTGATCCATCTGCTTTCGCTGGAACACAACCATCGCCTGCGTCTGCGCGTTTTCTGCGACGACGACACGCTGCCGGTGGTGCCGTCGCTGACCGGCATCTGGCCGGGCGTGAATTGGTTCGAGCGCGAAACGTTCGACCTCTACGGCATCGTCTTCGAAGGCCACCCGGACCTGCGCCGCATCCTGACCGACTACGGTTTCGTGGGCCATCCGTTCCGCAAGGACTTCCCGCTGATCGGCAACGTCGAGGTTCGCTACGACCCCGAGCAGAAGCGCGTGGTGTACGAACCCGTGTCGATCGAGCCGCGCGTGCTGGTGCCGCGCGTGATCCGTGATGACGCCGACCTGGTCCAGGCCAAGGCCGAGTCCGCCGACAAGTGGCGGGAGAATTGAGCATGCAGGAAATCCGCAATTACACGATGAACTTCGGCCCCCAGCATCCGGCTGCGCACGGTGTGCTGCGCCTGGTGCTGGAAATGGATGGCGAAACCGTCGTCCGCGCCGATCCGCATATTGGCCTGCTCCATCGCGGCACCGAGAAGCTGGCCGAGTCCAAGCCGTTCAACCAGTCCATTGGTTACATGGACCGTCTCGACTACGTGTCGATGATGTGCAACGAGCACGCCTATGTGCGCTCCATCGAGACCCTGATGGGGATCGAGGTGCCGGAGCGTGCGCAGTACATCCGCACGATGTTCGACGAAATCACCCGCATCCTGAACCACCTGATGTGGATCGGATCCAACGCGCTCGACCTGGGCGCGATGGCGGTGTTCCTGTACGCGTTCCGCGAGCGCGAAGAGCTGATGGACGTCTACGAGGCGGTGTCGGGCGCGCGCATGCATGCCACGTATTACCGTCCGGGCGGCGTCTACCGCGACCTGCCGGCACAGATGTCGCAGTACCGCGAATCGCCCTGGCACAAGGGCAAGGACTTGAAGCGCCTCAATAGCTGGCGCGAAGGTTCCATGCTCGACTTCATCGAGGCGTTCGCCGGCGACTTTCCGTCGAAGGTGGATGAGTACGAAGAGCTGCTCACCAACAACCGTATCTGGAAGCAGCGCACCGTCGGCATCGGCGTGATTCCGCCCGAAAAGGCCCAGGCCTGGGGCATGACCGGGGTGATGCTGCGTGGCTCGGGTATCGAGTGGGATCTGCGCAAGAAGCAGCCGTATGCCAAGTACGCCGAGGTGGATTTCGATATCCCGGTAGGCGTGGGCGGCGACTGCTACGACCGTTACCTGGTGCGCGTGGAAGAGATGCGCCAGTCCAACCGCATCATTCAGCAGTGCGTGACGTGGCTGCGGGCGAACCCGGGTCCGGTGATCGTGCAGAACTACAAGGTCGCGCCGCCCAACCGCGAAGACATGAAGCAGGACATGGAAGCCCTGATTCACCACTTCAAGCTGTTCACCGAAGGCTACGGCGTGCCGGCCGGCGAGACCTATGCCGCGGTGGAAGCGCCCAAGGGTGAGTTCGGCTGCTACCTGGTTTCCGATGGCGCCAACAAGCCGTTCCGCGTGCATCTGCGCGCGCCGGGTTTTGCCCATCTGTCGTCGATGGACGCCACCGTCAGCGGCCACATGTTGGCCGACGTCGTGGCGATGATCGGTACTTATGACCTCGTGTTCGGCGAAGTCGATCGCTGAGCCCGGAGGAAAGCATCTATGAAAGCAACCGGAAATTTCGAGCAGGTCAAGAATGTTGATCCGCTCGTCGTACTCAACGACCACACTCGTCATCACATCGAGGAGTGGGTGGCCCGCTTTCCGCCGGATCGCAAGCGCTCGGCGGTGATCCAGGCGCTGTTTGCGGCGCAGGAGCAGAACCAAGGCTTCCTGACCGACGAGCTGATCACGGCCGTGGCCAAGTATCTCGAGCTGCCGGCGGTATGGGCTTATGAAGTCGCCAGCTTCTACTCGATGCTGGAAACCAAGCCGGTTGGCCGCAACAACGTGGCGATCTGCACCAACGTCTCGTGCTGGCTCAACGGCGCCGAGGAGCTGGTGAGGCACGCCGAGAAGAAGCTGGGCATCAAGCTCGGCGAGAGCACCGCGGATGGCCGCGTGTATCTCAAGCGCGAAGAAGAATGCATCGCCGCCTGCGCCAGTGCGCCGGCGATGACCGTCAATGGTCACTACCACGAGCGTCTCACGGCCCAAAAGGTCGACGAGATTCTCGACGGTCTCAAGTAAGGGCAGGGCGCAATGGCATACGGACCCGCACCCCAGGAACATCAGGTTGTCTACACCACGCTGCATTTCGATAAGCCGTGGGCGATGGACAGCTATACCCAGGTTGGCGGCTACGAAGCGTGGAAGAAGATCCTCGCCGAGAAGCCCGATCCGAACACGCTGATCGATGAGGTCAAGAAGAGCAATCTGCGCGGCCGCGGCGGCGCGGGTTTCCCGACCGGCTTGAAGTGGTCCTTCATGCCCAAGGGCAATATGCAGAAGTACATTCTCTGCAATTCGGATGAATCCGAGCCGGGTACGTGCAAGGACCGCGACATCCTGCGCTTCAACCCGCATTCGGTGATCGAAGGCATGGCGATCGCGTGCTATTGCACGGGTTCGACGGTGGCCTATAACTACCTGCGTGGCGAATTCCATCACGAGCCCTTCGAACATTTCGAAGAGGCGTTGAAGGAAGCCTACGCAGCGGGTCTGCTGGGCAAGAACATCCAGGGCACCGGCCTTGATATCGACATCTATGGCGCACTCGGCGCTGGTGCCTATATCTGCGGCGAAGAAACCGCGCTGATGGAGTCGCTGGAAGGCAAGAAGGGCCAGCCGCGCTTCAAGCCGCCGTTCCCGGCCAACTTCGGCCTGTACGGCAAGCCCAGCACCATCAACAACACCGAAACCTACGCCTCGGTGCCGGCCATCCTGCGCAAGGGCGCGGACTGGTTCCTGGCGCAGAGCAAGACCAAGAACGGTGGTCCGAAGATCTTCTCGGTCTCCGGCTGCGTGCAGAAGGGCGGCAATTTCGAAGTGCCGCTTGGCACCACTTTCGACGAACTGCTGGAAATGGCCGGCGGCCTGCGTCCGGGTCGTACGCTTAAGGGTGCGATTCCCGGCGGTGTCTCGATGCCGGTGCTGCGTGCCGAACAGCTCAAGGGCCTGCCGTTCGACTACGACACCTTGCGCGACCTCAAGACCGGTCTCGGTTCGGGTGCCATCGTGGTGCTGGACGACACCGTCTGCACCGTGCGTTTCACCCGTCGCATCTCGCAGTTCTTCCATAAGGAATCCTGCGGCCAGTGCACGCCGTGCCGCGAAGGCACCGGCTGGATGCACCGCGTGCTGACCCGCATCGTGGATGGCGAGGGCAGCATGGACGACCTGCATCGCCTGAAGGCCATTGCCGGCCAGATCGAAGGCCACACCATCTGCGCGTTCGGCGAAGCCGCGGCGTGGCCGGTGCAGGGCTTCCTGCGCCAGTTCTGGGATGAATTCGAGTACTACATCGTCAACGGCCGTTCCATCGTCGACGACAAGCTTGGAGCCGCCGCATGAGTGCGCAGCCCGTTGCCCCCGCTCTTGATCTCCTGAACATCGAGATCGACGGCAAGCCCACGCAGATCCGCAAGGGCGCCATGATCATCGAGGCCGCTGACGCCATTGGCGTCGCGATCCCGCGTTTCTGCTATCACCGCAAGCTGCCGATCGCCGCGAACTGCCGCATGTGCCTGGTCGAGGTGGAGATGGGCGGCAAGCCCATGCCCAAGCCTCAGCCGGCTTGCGCCACGCCGGTGGCCGAAGGCATGAAGGTGAAGACCCGCACCGACGTCGCTCTGAAGTATCAGAAGGACGTGATGGAATTCCTGCTGATCAACCATCCGCTCGATTGCCCGATCTGCGATCAGGGCGGCGAGTGCGAACTGCAGGACGTGGCGCTGGGTTATGGCCGCAGCGTGTCGCGTTACACCGAGCGCAAGCGCACCATCGCCGACGAGAACCTCGGCCCGCTGGTGGCCACCGAGATGACCCGCTGCATCCAGTGCACGCGCTGCGTCCGCTTCACCAGCGAGATTGCCGGCACCTACGAACTGGGTGGCATGAGCCGCGGCGACAACCTGCAGATCGGCACCTATATCGGCAAGACGCTCGAGACCGAGCTGTCGGGCAACATCATCGATGTCTGCCCGGTGGGCGCGCTCACCAACAAGCCGTTCCAGTTCCAGGCCCGCGCCTGGGAGCTGGTGGCGAAGCCGTCGATCGCTTATCACGATGCGTTGGGTTCCAACCTATGGCTGCATACGCGCCGCGGTGAGGTGCTGCGCACGGTGCCGCGCGACAACGAATCGATCAACGAGTGCTGGCTCTCCGACCGTGACCGTTACAGCCATCAAGGCCTGTACGCCGCCGATCGCGTGAGCGCGCCGCAGGTCAAGCGCAACGGCCAGTGGCAGACCACCACCTGGGAAGATGCGCTTAGTGCGGCCGTGGAATCGCTGAAGCAGTCCGCTGGCAGCGACCTGGGCGTGCTGGTGCATCCGGCCACCACCAACGAAGAAGGCGACCTGCTGGTGCGCCTGGCGCGTGGGCTGGGTAGCGCGCATATCGATCACCGCCTGCGTCAGCTGGACTTCGCCGACAACGCCACTGCCCAGGTGTTTGCCAAGCCGGTGGCGGAACTGGACCACGTCAAGGCCGCGTTGCTGGTCGGTTCGGATCTGCGCCATGAGATGCCGCTGGTCAATCACCGCATCCATCAGGCGGTGAAGAAGGGCGCCAAGGTTTACGCCGTCAATCCGGTGAGCTTCAACTTCAACTACAAGCTGGCTGGCGAAGCGATCGTCGCGCCGCAAGCCCTGGTCGATGCGCTGCTGGCGCTGGCCAAGGCTGCCGTCGGGGCGGGTGCTGCGGTACCGTCCGCACTGGCTGCCGCGATCGATGCTGCCTCGTCGGACCAGGGTGACAACGACGCCATCGCTGCACTCAAGAGTGGCAGCGCCGTGGTCATCCTCGGCGAAGCCGCCGTGACGCATCCGCAGGCCTCGTGGCTGCGTGCCGTCGCGCGCTTCATCGCCGAAGCGACGGGCGCGGCTTACAACGAGCTGCCGGTCGGCGCCAATGCGCTGGGTCTGGCGCGCGTCGGTGTGGTGCCGGGCAATGGCGGCCTCGATGCGCAGGGCATGTTGGCCCAGCCGCGCAAATCGTATGTGCTGTACGGCGTCGAGCCGCAGGACGTCGCCGATGGCGCCGCCTTGCTGAAGGCGCTGCGTGGTGCCGAGCATGTGGTGGCGTTCTCCGCCTACGCCGGTCCGGTGCTGCGTGACGTGGCGGACGTGATCCTCCCGATCGCGCTGTTACCGGAAAACGACGGCACCCTGGTCAATGTCGACGGCCTGTCGCAAAGCGTCGCTGCCGGTGCCAAGGCGCCGGGCGAAGCGCGTCCAGGCTGGAAAGTGTTGCGTGCCCTGGGTGGCGTGCTGAAGCTTGCCGGGTTCGAGTTCGACGATCTGGCGGGTCTGCGCGAAGGCATCATCGAGCGCGGTCATCAGGTGCGTGCGGAACTGGCGGCGCGTCCGGCGATTGCTGGCCTGAGCCGTCTGGCCACCTGGCCGATCTATCGTACCGACGCGGTACTCCGTCGTTCATCGGCCCTGAGCGCCCACCCGTTGAACCGGGCGCCGGCCGTGCGCGTCAACGCCGTCGAGGCTCAGCGCCTGGGTCTGGGCGAGGGCGCGGCGGTGCGCGTTGCCGACACGGTGCTACCGCTGGTGATCGACGTCAGCGTGCCCGATGGCACGGCGTGGATCGAAGCTGGGCACGATGACACCGTTTCGTTGCCGCCTTACGGCGCGGCTCTCACCCTGAGCAAGGCGTAAGCACATGGTCGATCAGCTCATTACTCAGCTCGGCCTGCCGATCCTCTATATCCTGGCCATTGTCCTGCCGCTGGTGGTCGCAGTCGCGATGTTCGTGTACTGGGAGCGCAAGGTCATCGGCTGGATGCACGTGCGCATGGGGCCGAACAAAATCGGTCCCTTCGGCCTGCTGCAGGCCTTCGCGGACGTGGTCAAGCTGCTGCTGAAGGAAGTGATTCTTCCGACCGAAGCGAACAAGTTCCTGTACTACCTTGCACCGATGCTGGCCTTGATTCCGGCGCTGGCGGCGTGGGCGGTGGTGCCGTTCAGCGAGCAGATGGTGCTGGCCAACGTCAATGCCGGCGTGCTGTATCTGCTGGCGATGACCTCAGTGGGCGTGTACGGCATCATCCTCGCCGGTTGGGCGTCCAACTCGCGTTATGCATTGCTCGGTGCCATGCGTTCGGCAGCCCAGGTAATTTCGTACGAGCTGGCGATGGGCCTGTGTCTGGTCTGCGTGCTGGTGCTGGCCGGTTCGCTGAACCTCACCGACATCGTGCATGCGCAGTCCGGCCACAAGGGCATCCTCAACTGGTTCATGTGGCCGTTGCTGCCGGTCTTCATCATCTATTTCATCTCGGGCGTGGCCGAAACCAATCGCGCACCGTTCGACGTGGCAGAAGGTGAGTCGGAAATCGTGGCCGGTTTCCACGTGGAATATTCCGGCTCGGCGTTCGCGCTGTTCTTCCTGGCCGAATACGCCAACATGATCCTGGTCAGCTTCCTGGCTGCGATCCTGTTCATGGGCGGCTGGTTGTCTCCGTTCCCGGCCTCGTGGGGCTTTATCGGACACGGCAGCTTCCTGTGGCTGTTTATCAAGGCTTTCCTTTTCGCCTTCATGTTCCTGTGGTTCCGCGCCAGCTTCCCGCGCTACCGCTATGACCAGATCATGCGTCTGGGCTGGAAGGTATTTATTCCCATCACCATCGTCTGGGTCCTCGTCGCCGGCTGCATGAAGTATTTCGGCTGGGTCACCGTCGGCACGGGAGGCTGAAGAAAACCATGT
>DASXND010000029.1:0-5753 GCA_036495265.1 Dyella sp. | reverse complement strand
GCGTTTCGCATACATCTGTGGCGTCACACGATGGGAGGTCCGTTATGCCAGAAGCAAAGACCAAGAAAGCCGCGGCGCGCGACAAGCGTCAAGGAAAGTCCGCAAGCACGCAGGCTGGCGAGTATGTACACGAAGAAATAGAGCATGTGCGTAAAGGCAAGCATGGGGCCAGGTCGGCCAAGCAAGCCATTGCGATCGGCCTCTCCAAGGCGCGACGCGCGGGCGTCAAGGCACCGGTAAGCAAGACGGCGAAGAAGTCGACCAAGCAGAAGGCGGCTCAGGACGAGAAGGCGGCATCCGGGCATCGCAAGAAGGCAGCTTCGAAGCGTTCACACGCGAGCAAGCGCGCCTTGAAGAAGGAAGGGCACGCCGCCGCATCGCATGCCTCGCTATCCAAGCAGGCCACCAGCAGCGCTCGAAAGCGTACCGCCACGTCTCGCTCGGCAGCGGCCAAGAAAGCCGCGCGCACGAAGGGTGCGGCAGGACGATCAGCGGCGGCCAAGAAGGCCGCAAGCACGCGCAAACGTAAGGCTTGAGTTTCGGGCCGGGCGATCACCCACGGAGCACGTGGCGACGGAGAACGTGGATGATCGCCCTTTCATGGGCATCGCAAGCATCAGGCATCAATCACGCGACTTGGCCACGACGCTGCCGTCGGTCGGATCGACCAGCAGAGCGACGTCGGTGCCTCGCGGCGTCTTCGCGTCGGCGTCCCACAGGCCTTCTTCGAATTTCACGTGTTTGACGTTCTGATAGCCAGCCCCGGCCAATTTGGCACTGACCTCATTCTCGTTGAGTCGGGACGGTGAATCGGCCGGATAGACTTTGCCACTGAGCGGACCGACCGCGAGCTTCACCCACTGCTTGTTGCCGCCGCGAGCCTGGCTCCGCCACACGCCGTCCTTGAACCGCAGATCCTTGACTTCCTTGTAGCCGGCGCCGGCAATCGCCGCCTTGATGGCGTCCTCCGTCAGCGCGCCCGAGGGCGGCTCGGACGTCCACGTCGTAACCGTGGTCGTGGTCTGCATGGTGCTGGTGACCGAGCGTGCGGTAGCAGGCTGATCTTGGGCAACAGCGACATCAAAAACCAGCAATCCAATCAACAAGGGAAGTATGCGCTTGATCATGGAGCCTCCTTCGATGGTCGGTGTGGTGACCGCGCCAGCTTGTGCAGGCGTCCTTCAATCCGATGTGAACCTCGGTTGCTCGCGTTGCCGCTGATTCAGGCAGGCGCATACCCGCCAAACGAAGCGTAACTGCGCTCTTTCGCGCCGTTGCGATCGATTCAAGGAGATGACGTCGGCACACCCTTGCCGTCACATGCCAATAACGCGGTCGGACGCACGTTACCGAAGTGGACGCGACCCTCTACGAGTCGCCGTCGCATTCCCTACTTCGAAAGGATGGCGTCATGGCACGGCCGATCTGGAGCGGAACTTTGTCGTTTGGCTTGTTGAACGTACCGGTCTCCCTGATGGCCGGTGAGCGCAGCATCGATCTTCACTTTCGCATGCTCGACAGTCGTAGCAATACGCCGATCCGATACGAACGCGTCAATGCCGAAACAGGTGATGAAGTCCCCTGGAAGGACATCGTTCGCGCCTATGAATACAAGAAGGGAAGTTATGTGGTGCTGCGACCGGAGGACGTCAAGTCAGCCGCTTCCGAGGGCAGGGAGGCCGTCGAAGTCGAAGCTTTTGTCGACGCGTCGTCGATCGGTCCGGAGTACTACGAAAAGCCCTACGTGCTGGTGCCTGGCAAGAAGGCGGAGAAAGGCTACGTGTTACTGCGGGAGACGCTCAAGCGCACCGGTAAAGTCGGTATTGCGCGCGTGGTCATACGCACGCGGGAGTACTTGTCGGCGGTGACGCCCAGAGGCGATAGCCTGATGCTAATCCTGCTTCGCTACCCGCAGGAGATGGTGGACACCAGCGACTACAAGATTCCCGAGGGGAAGCTATCGAGCTATCGCATAACGGCTAAGGAGATCGACATGGCCGAGCAGCTTATCGAGTCGATGACCGGTGAGTGGCGTCCGGGAGACTTCCGCGACGAGTTCCGCGAGCGCCTGCGCAAGGTGATCGAGAAGCGCATGAAGTCCAAGGGCGTGATAACACCCGTCGAGGAGGAGTCCGGCGAGGTCGAGAACGCGACGACGAACGTCGTGGACTTTATGAGCCTGCTGCAGAAGAGCCTGGCCTCGAAGAAACGCACGCCAGCCAGCAGTCGCGCGCCGACAGCCTCCGCCAAGCGCAAGCCCGCCAAGAAGGCCGCTGCCAAGAAGGCAAGCAAGCGGCCTGCGGCGCGGCGCAAGTCGGCATAAGGCTGCCGTATGAGCCTGAAGGCCTATCGCAATAAACGTGATTTCGAGCGGACGCGCGAACCTTCCGGCGCGCCGCGCGGCCGCAGCAAGCGCCCCATCTTCGTGGTGCAGCTGCATCACGCGCGGCAGCGTCATTTCGATTTCCGGCTGCAGGTGGGTAACGTGCTGAAGAGTTGGGCGGTGCCGAAGGGGCCCAGCATGGATCCGTCCGTGAAGCGGCTGGCCGTGGAGGTCGAAGACCATCCGTTGGACTACGCCGATTTCGAAGGCGACATCCCTGAAGGAAACTACGGTGCCGGTCATGTCGAGTGCTTCGACCGCGGGCTCTGGTCCACCGAGACGGATCCTCAAGCGCAGTTGCGCAAGGGTCATCTGGATTTCACGCTCGATGGCGATCGCCTCAAGGGTCACTGGCATCTGGTGCGCAGTCATCGAAAGGAGCGACAACCGTCCTGGTTTCTGATCAAGGCCAAGGACGCTTTTGCCGGCGACTTCGAGGCCGACGATATGCTGGAGGGATCTTCTCCCCAACAACACAAGCGAGCGCCGGTAAAAACCAAGGCAAAGACGCCGGCAGGACGCAAGAAGACGGCGGTTGGATCGAACAGCAGGCCATCGCCAGCGCTAGTAAAGCGACAGCCCAAGGAGACCATTGACGCGGGATTCTTCGCGCCCGAACTGACCCAGTGGCGCGCAGAGGTGCCCAAAGGCGACGACTGGTTGCACGAGATCAAATGGGACGGCTACCGCATTCTCACTGCGGTGGCCGACGGCGAAGTGAAAGCGTGGTCACGTAATGCCCTGCCGTGGAGCGATCGGATTCCCGACGTCGTGGCCGCCGTACGCCAGCTAGGACTGAAGTCCGCTCGACTGGACGGGGAGCTGGTCGTGCTCGTCGATGGGCGAAGCGATTTCGGCGCGCTGCAAAAAACGCTTTCCGGACAGGCTCAGGCGTCTCTCACCTATGTCCTGTTCGACCTGATCCACCTCCATGGGCACGACCTCAGCGCCTTGCCGCTGCTGGAGCGCAAGAGGCTACTGGAGCAGATCCTGGAGCGGGCACCCAAAGGGACGGCCCAGCATCTTCGCTACAGCGCGCACGTGGTCGGCAATGCGGAGGCCATGCTGGACATGGTGCATAAGTCCCGACTTGAGGGCGTGGTGTCCAAGCGGACGGCTTCACCTTATCGCCCAGGGCGCACCGGCGATTGGCTAAAGATCAAGCGGCTCGACAGCGACGAATTTGCCGTGGTGGGTTATACGACGGCCAAGGGGCAGCGCCAGGGCTTCGGCTCGCTCCTGCTGGGTCGACCATCGGCAGGCGGCGGCTGGGATTTCGCCGGTCGAGTCGGCACCGGCTTTACCGACGCGCAACTCAGCCAGATTGCCAAGCAGCTGGCCGGTCACGTACGCAAGACGCCGACGGTGCACGCGCCTACCATCGACCCGCTCCTGCGCGGTGCTCACTGGGTCATTCCGAACGTGGTTGCCGAGGTCTACTACCGCGGACTTGGCGGCAATGGGCTGCTACGTCAACCAAGCCTGAAGACATTGCGACCTGACAAGTCGGTAGACGATTTGCGCGACGCCGATCGCGCCGCCCCTGCGCCGAAAGCCGCGCCATCGAGCCATGCCATGCCTGATTTTACCTCCGCCGTTGCCATCACTCACCCCGATAGAAAGGTTTTTCCGGACCAGGGCATCACCAAGCTGGAGGTGGCTGAATATTACGCATCCATCATGGATTGGTTTCTTCCTGGCGTGGTCGAGCGGCCGCTATCGGTATTGCGTTGTCCTGAAGGGCTGGTATCGGAGTGCTTTTTCCAGAAGCATCTGACCCGTGGCCTCAGCCACGTAGGCACCATCTCGCTGAAGGAAGGCTCGGGCCGCAAGCAGGCCTACCTCTATCCCAGCGACGCTGATTCGATCATTGAGCTCGTCCAGTTTGGCAGCCTCGAGTTTCATCCCTGGGGCGCCACCATCGACGATCCGGATCATGCGACTCAGGTGGTCTTTGACCTGGACCCCGGCGATGGGGTGGCATGGTCTCACATCGTTTCGGCGGCGCAACGGGTCAGGAAGCTGCTGGCTCAGTTGTCGCTGACGTCCTTCGTACGGACGACGGGAGGGAAGGGACTGCACGTCGTGCTGCCGCTTCATCCCGCTGCACCGTGGGACGTCGCCAAGGACTTCTCTCGCGGTTTTGCCGACACCTTGGCGCAAATGCATCCCGAGCAGTTCGTCGCCGTGGCAGGCAAAGCCAAACGACCCGGACGCATCTATATCGACTACCTGCGCAATAGTCGGGGCGCGACCAGCGTCGCCTCCTATTCGCTGCGCGCTCGCCCAGGGGCGCCGGTCGCGGTGCCGTTGCGATGGGAGGAGCTCGGCCGCCTCGGCAGCGGCGCTGCATTCGATTTGCGCACTACGCCCAAGCGTCTGGCTCGCTTGCGCGGTGACCCATGGGAAGCATTTGACGCCACGCGCCAGGACCTGGATGAAGTGGCCGAGCGTCTGGCGAGGATCGGATAAGTTATGCGAAACCGGCGAGTCATGCCTTGCGCCTGGTGATCAGCGAAGTCCGAAGGCCCAGGACCACAACAGCCATGTCACGCCAACGGATGCGCCGCAACGGCAATCCCTGACAGGCAGCAAATTTGGCCTTTGCTACTTTCGGTGCCGTCACTCGCGACGTTCTTTCGATTGGGGCAGCGCGAGTGACCATGACAGCAATGTCATGAGGCGCGGGCCGCAGGTGCTTCTAACACCCACGACCCGCTAACCATCACCAACTGACGGAAGTTGATCATGGCTGTCCACGATCATACGGCACCCGCACGCCTGTCTTTTCCTATCTTGGGTGACCCGTTCACCGACTCGCCCGCTGCCGGCCTACCGGCTCATCGTCCACAGGCACCCTCGCCACGCGGCACGACCTTCGACGACGTTGCGCTAGCGCACTACGCGCTTTCGCGACTGTGGTTTGAGGACGAGCAGCATCGAAAGGCGAAGGCGAAGCACCCCAATGCCCAGCCCCTAACGTGGCCACTCCCAACGCTTTTCAAGGACGGAGTAGCCGTGGCGATCCAGTGCCTGGAGCAGTACGCAAAGCAGCTAAGCGACGAGCGAGCGATGAACGGGTAAGCGCGTCCTTGTGATCGTCCCCGCGGTGCATCGGCCGGTTTGGCGGTGCACCGCACCTTGGTGACGACTTACCCTGCTCGAGGAATTTGCCTTACACGGATAGCCGCAAGCGCTTATCCGTCGATCCGCCGTGTCCTACGCATACGCTCATGCAACCACGGCATGCAAGAGGGATTCGTTTCCGACCCCGCTGCGGACATTCCGTAATCCATTCGGTATCCAATGGGTGCCCAGGCAACCCAGCCGGGCTTGACTGGACCCGCGTCCAGGTGCGCTATCATCTGCT
>DASXND010000028.1:0-3231 GCA_036495265.1 Dyella sp. | reverse complement strand
GCGTCGCTGGGTGCGGCGTTACTTCTAAATTCGCCGCTGGCGCGCTGCAAGCCTTTTTTCCGCACCGCGTTGTTTGCGCCGGTGGTGACCACGGTGGTGGCGGTAGCCCTGATCTGGCGTTACCTGTTCAACACCAAGTACGGCATGGCCAATCATGTGCTCGGCCTGATCGGCATTCATCCGGTGGACTGGCTGGGCGATCCGCATTGGGCCATGCCCACGATCATCCTGTTCGCCGTGTGGAAGAACTTCGGCTACAACATGATCATCTTTCTCGCCGGCCTGCAGGCCATTCCCGCCGACCTGTACGAGGCCGCGCGCATCGACGGCGCCTCCCTGCTGCAGCAGTTCCGCCACATCACCCTGCCGATGCTCCGGCCGACCCTGCTGATGGTGAGCATCCTCACCGTGTCCGGCTACTTCCAGCTATTCGCCGAACCGTATGTGATGACCGAGGGCGGTCCGCTGCAAAGCACCACCAGCGTGCTGTACCTGATGTACGAGGAAGGCTTCAAATGGTGGAACCTCGGCTCGGCCTCGGCGGTGGCGTTCCTGCTATTCGTGATCATGTTCGGGGTGACGGCGCTGATGCTGCGACTGTCGCGTCGTGGAGGTGAAGCATGAGCCCACGAATTGCCAAGGCCATGATCAACGGCTTGCTGATCGGCGGCGCCGTCATCGCGCTGTTCCCGCTGCTGTGGATGTTCTCGGTGTCGATCATGTCGCCCGGCGAAGCGAGCGCACAACCGCCGCCCTTGCTGCCGACCCATGCCACCCTGGGCAACTATCGCGAGTTGTTCGTGCACGCCGGCATGGGCCGCTACCTGCTCAACAGCCTGCTGGTGTCGTCGGCGATCACCCTGCTGGCGCTGAGCTTCAACCTGATGGCCGGCTATGCCTTCGCCAAGCTGCGTTTCGCCGGCCGTGAGCGCCTGTTCCAGGCCTTGATCGGTGCGCTGGTGATTCCTGCGCAAGTGGCGATGCTGCCGCTGTTCCTGTTGCTGAAGTACCTCGGCCTGGTCAACACCTATGCGGGCGTGATCATGCCGGCGATGGCGAGCGTGTTCGGCATCTTCCTGGTGCGCCAGTACGCGCGCAGCATTCCGGACGAGCTGATGGAGGCCGCGCGCATCGATGGCGCCAGTGAGTTGCGCATCTTCGCGCAGATCGTCATGCCGCTGCTGAAGCCGATCATGGTGACCTTGGCAATCTTCACCTTTCTCGCCGCGTGGAACGATTTCATGTGGCCGCTGATCGCGCTGACCGGGCAGGAGCACTACACCTTGCCGATCGGCCTGGCCTCGCTGGCGCGCGAGCACTGGCAGGACAGCGAGCAGATGATGGCCGGCTCGGTGGTCACCGTGGTGCCTGTGCTGGTGCTGTTCCTGGCCATGCAGCGCTACTACATCGAGGGCCTGCTGCTCGGCAGCGTGAAGGGATAAGCATGCGTCGGGCTGCGTTGTTCGGTTTCGTGCTCTTTGCTGCTGCCGCGGTGCATGCCGCCACGGGCAACCCGCTCGAGGCGGCGTTCGCAGCCCAGGGCTGGCAGGCGGAAGGCACCGACGACCTGTCCGCTTCGCTGCGTCGCATCGATGGCCCGCAGGGCAAGGCGATCTGCCTGGACTTCGATTTCAACGGCGTGTCCGGCGGCGCCACCGTGCAGAAGGCGCTGCCCATCGATTGGCCGGCGAATTTCATGCTGTCGTTCGACGTGCGCGGCAGCATGCCAGCGAACGACTTGCAAGTGAAGTTGCTCGATGCCAGCGGCGACAACGTGTGGTGGTATCGGCGCGAGGCCTTGGTGCCGTCGACGACATGGCAGAGCATCGACATAAGCCGGTCGCAGGTCGAATTCGCCTGGGGGCCAAGCGCCGATCGCACACTTCGCCACACGGCGGCGTTGGCTTTCACGGTCTACGCTGGGCATGGCGGCAAGGGCGAGTTGTGCCTGGATAACTTACGCTTGCGTGCGTTGCCACCCGAGGCGAAGAACGCTGCGCCGCCGCCGGCGACACCTAACGCGTTGCTTGAGCAGCGAGCGAAGCAGGTGGCCCGCGGTCTCTATCCTCGGGGCTTCTCGGGCGAGCAGAGCTACTGGACCCTGGTAGGTACTGATGGCGGTGCTGCACACTCGGCGCTCATGTCCGAGGATGGCGCAGTCGAGGTGCGCCGGGGCGGCTGGTCCATCGAGCCGATGATTTTCGACGGCAGGCACGTGATCGATTGGGCCTCGTCGAACGTCACGCAGAGCCTGCTTGACGGCTATCTGCCGATGCCTACGGTGCGCTGGCAATCCGGCGAGCTGTTGCTGGATACCACGCTTATCGCCGCCGGCGATGGCGACCTCCTGTTGCGTTATGTGCTGTCCAATACGGGCGCGCTGCCACGCACGGTCACGCTGGCGCTGCTCCAGCGTCCCTTCCAGGTCAACCCGCCGACGCAGTTCCTCAACACCGCTGGCGGTGTCAGTCCAATACGTGAGCTCAGCTGGAATGGCCAGCGCGTGCAGGTGAACGGCGATCTCCAGGTCGTGCCCTTGCAGCCCGGTGCCAGCTTCGTTGCCAGCACTGACAAGGATGGCGCGCTGCCGGAGCGGCTGTGGCGCGGCGAGCGGCCAGCCGCGTCGACGCTGCATGACGACAGCGGACTCGCGCAGGGCGCCCTGTTGTACACGATCATCCTGCCGCCGCACGGCCAGCGCGTGATCGGCGTGGCTGTACCCGCTTCCACGCGCTCGTTGATGCCGCCGGCCGATCCTGCCGCATGGCTGCAACACCAACAGGACGATGTGGCCGCGCATTGGCGCGAGAGCTTGAATCGCGTGACGCTCGCGTTGCCCGCGTCGCAGCAGGCGATTGCCGATACCGCACGCAGTGCGCTGGCGCACATCCTGATGTCGCGCGACGGGCCGGCCTTGCAGCCAGGTACCCGCTCCTACGGTCGCAGCTGGGTGCGCGATGGCGCAATGATGACCGAAGGCTTGTTGCGCAGCGGCCATGGCGACGTGGCCGCGCAGTTCGTGCACTGGTACGCGCCTTATCAGTTCCGCAGCGGCAAGGTGCCGTGCTGCGTCGATGCGCGCGGCTCGGATCCGGTGCCAGAAAATGACAGCCACGGCGAGCTGATCTTTGCCGTTGGCGAATTGTGGCGTTACCGCCGCGATCGCGCCGAGCTCGAGGCGCTGTGGCCGCATGTCGAACGTGCGGTGGCCTATATGGACACACTGCGCGC
>DASXND010000027.1:0-3522 GCA_036495265.1 Dyella sp. | reverse complement strand
TCGGCCTGATGGCGGCGATCGGCTTGTTTGCGTCCTGGCTGGGCACGCTGTGCTGGAATGCCGCCAGCCAACGCCTGCCCACGGCCTTGAGCGGACAGCTGATCGTGTTCGAAACACTGGCCGCCATGACCTACGCCTTCCTGCTGCGCGGCCGCCTGCCCGGCCCGCTGACGCTCGCCGGCATCGCCTTGCTGGTGCTGGGCGTGGCATGGGCCGTACGCATCCGGCCCCGTCCGGTCGCCATCGCGATGGACGAGGAATGAAGGGCTGAGGTTGTAGCTGCCACATGGGCGCGGCAACATGCGCTCACCCTTTCGCCTGACGGTCAAGCCGATGAATCACCCAGACCGCAACATTCCCCACGACGCCAACGCGCCGGTGGAAACCCTCTACGTCGGCAAGTGGCTGAGCCTGCGCAAGCGCGGCCGCTGGGAATACGCCGAGCGCAACAATCCCGGCGGTGCGGTGATCATCCTGGCGGTAACGCCGGAAGACAACGTGCTGTTCGTGGAGCAGTACCGCGTGTCGATCCTCAAGAACACCATCGAGATGCCGGCCGGACTGGTGGGCGACCTGCACGAATACGGTGATGAGGACGTATTGCTCGCGGCCGGTCGTGAGCTGGAAGAGGAAACGGGCTACCGCTGCGAGCGGCTGGAGTTTGTCCATGAAGGGCCGTCGTCATCGGGCATGAGCACCGAGATGATCGCCTTCGTGCGCGCATGGGACCTGCAGAAAGTCGGTCCGGGCGGCGGCGACGAGAGCGAGAACATCGTGGTGCACGAGGTGCCGCGCAAGGACGCCGGCGCGTGGCTGTTCGCGCGCGCGGCCGAGGGTTACTCGATCGATCCCAAGCTGTTCGCCGGTCTGTGGTTCATCGAACACACCGGCCTGGCGATGCCCAGCTGAACGCAAGACCCGGAGACGGCTAAAGAATCTGCTGGAACCGCCGATGTTTGTCATGTCGTTCCTTACTCCGACCTGACCCCATCGACGGATACCATCTATGAAGACTCTGCTCGCCTCCGCCCTGTTCCTGTTCGCCCCGCTCGCCGCACACGCCGCCTGCGGCCCGACCGATTTCGCCGTGCAGGACTTCAAGATGAAGGTCATGGGCAGCGGCATGACCGCCCGCCTGAGCCTCGCCGGCCAGCTGGTGAACCATTGCGCCGAAGCCGCCGCCGCCCAGATCACCATCGAAGCCAAGGACGGTACCGGCAAGGTGCTGCAGTCCAAGAAGGGCTGGCCGGCCGGCACCACCAATATCGCCCCGGGCCAGACCGTGGATTTCGATCTCGGCCGCCTGTTCCGCTTCGATCCGGAAATGCAGTCCTACACCGTTGGCGTCGCCGACGTGCGCACCTGGTAAGGCTCTGCTCAACACTTGCTTTGCTTGAGGCCCCGAAAGGGGCCTTTTTTGTGCCTCGAGTTTCCTAAACCCCCTTTTTTTTGTGACGCAGTTCAAGTTTTCGCAGAATGGGCCGATACGCTGTCGACCAGCGACGATGACGTCGATCCGAGGGCCTCGGCCAAGGCCTACGTGTCCCTGCGCTAAAGGGCCAGCGGAAGATAGGGAGCGCCATGCATCTGGACATTCCGACCCTGACCTTCGTCAGTCTCCTGATGGGTATCGGCGCCTCCCTCGGCTTTACGTCGCTCATGACCGTGTTGCGCAACCAGACCGTGCTGCGCATCTGGGTGGCGAGCCTGTGGATCGCCACCTTGGGGGTGTTGTTGATCGGGCTGCGCAACCGGATTCCCGACCTGCTTTCCATCGTGGTCGGCAACGGCGCCATCGTTTTTTCCAACGCGCTCATGCTCAAGGGCATCGCCAAACACCTGGGCCAACCCATGCGCTGGCGTTGGCCAGTGTGCTTCGTGCTGGTCTATACCGGGTTCAGCGCGTGGCTTACGTATGTCACGCCCGACCTGGGCATGCGCCTGGTCATCGCCAGCCTGCAGGCGGTGATCTTCGATCTTGCGTATGCCTACCTGTTGCTTCGCTATGGCGAGCACGCGATCCGCACGAGTTGCCGCATTGCCGCGTCCATCATGCTCATCAACGCCGCCTTCTTTCTCGTACGCGCGTTCATGGCACCTGCGTACAGTACCAACCAGGACATCATGCTGGCAGGCACGCCGGTTGCCGCAACTTATGTCGTCGGCATCCTGACCGGGCTGGCATCGTATTTCGCGCTATTGCAGCTGATTACCGAGCGACTCATGGTGGACCTGAGCCGCGCCGCCCATACCGATGGCCTCACCGGCCTGCTCAATCGCAGCGCCATCGTCGCCGAAGGGCGCGCCAGCCTGGCGCGCTGCCAGCAGCGCGGGCAACCGTTCACCCTGCTGATCTTCGACCTGGATCACTTCAAGCAGATCAATGATCGCTGGGGGCACGATGTCGGCGATGCGGTGCTGCGCCATGTCACGGCGATCCTGCGCAGCGGCATGGACTGGCCCAACCTGCTGGCCAGCCGCTACGGCGGCGAAGAGTTCGTGCTCGCCTTGCCCGGGGCCACCCTGGAACAGGGCATGGAAGTGGCCGAAAGGCTGCGTTATACGCTCGCCCACTCGCATACCAGGGTCGGCGATCAGTCCATTCCGGTGACCGCCAGCATTGGTGTCGCCGTGGCCCGACCCGGTGCCCGCTTCGAACAGTTGGTGCGCCAGGCCGACGAAGCGATGTATCGCACCAAGTTCGACGGCCGCAACGGCGTGAGTTTGGCGGTAGCTGACGGCACACACCTCGCCGAAGCCGGTGACTCGCGCTGCTGATACCTACTTGGGAATACCCCTACGTAACCGCAAACTCTTGCTGCCTCGTGACAACGATTTCTCGGCTATGCTGCCCCCGCTTCCGGGGGGAAGCACTCAAGGGAAAAGGGGACTGAGGATATGCATGACGAGACCATGGCCTCGGGCGTGTACCTGCCCGAGCTGGACGTTGCACCTGCCCGCTACAACGAAAAGACGCGCCGCCTCGAATTCCGTGGCGACGCCAAGGATTATTTCCGCATCTGGATAGTCAACGTGGCGCTGAGCCTGGTCACGCTTGGCATCTATTCGGCCTGGGCCACGGTGCGCACCCGGCGTTACATGTATGCCAGCACCACGCTCGCCGATACGCCGTTCGAATACCTGGCCCAACCGCTGCCGATCCTGCGGGGGCGCCTGCTGACAGCCTTCATCTTCGCGCTCTATGCGCTGGCCGGACACATCTCCAAGCCGCTACAACTGGGCGCTGCCCTGGCGGTCGCCGCCTTCATGCCCTGGATGATCGTCAAGAGCATGATGTTCCGCGCCCGCTACTCCTCGTGGCGCGGACTGCGCTTCTATTTCACCAACGATTACGGCGGCGCCTACCAATGGTATCTGCTGGTCTACCTGCTGCTGGGTATCCCCATGTTCCTGGTGGTGGCACTGACGGCTGGAGGACATCCCCTGCTGGGCTTGCTGCTGGCGTTCGCCGCGTTCACCGGCATCTATCCCTGGATCAAGGGCAACCAGCAGAAATGGATG
>DASXND010000026.1:0-37166 GCA_036495265.1 Dyella sp. | reverse complement strand
CAGCGACGTTCCCAGCAAACCGCCGAAACCATGGGCGAGTGCGCGGCATATCACGCCGCCCGCCGTCGCATCATCGGTGTAGTGATCGACGATCAAGCCTTCCAACGTCGCACTGGCGACCAGCACGAGCAGCGCGCCCAGCCATAGGCGAATGGTTCCCTCACCGCCGCCCGATGGTTTGCGACGAGCCAGCCGCGCCCGCGCGACGCGCCAGATCAGGGGGATCAGCCAGAGAGTGGACAGCCCGAAGCCGCCGAAGAAGAAGTTGAGCATGCCTGGGTTCGTTCAAACTGCACCTGCGAACTCAGCATGTTAGCGCCATCGCCTCAGGCACGTCAGCAGACTGTTCTGTAACGGGCTGTTATTCCGGACAAGAGTCGCGTTCTGCGAATGGCGACTATTTGCCGATGCAGAACGAACTGAAGATCGCGCCGAGCAGGTCGTCGCTGCTGTAGTTCCCGGTGATCTCGCCGAGGGCGTGCTGGGCCTGGCGCAACTCTTCGGCGGCCAGTTCGCCAGCGCGGGTCGTCTGCAGCACATGGTCGGCGCGATCGAGATGCAGAGCCACCTGCTCCAAGGCAAGTACGTGACGGCGGCGCGCGCTGAACGCTCCCTCGCCACTGCCTGCACCCGCCAGCTGCTTGAGGTGCTCACGCAACGCGTCGAGTCCCGCGCTGGTTTTCGCCGAGGCCCAGACCCAAATGGAATCGTTCCGCGTTTCGTAGCGCGGACTCGCGTGGTCCAAATCGATCTTGTTGATAAGCACGAGTCGCTCGACGCTGGCGGGCAGATCGGCGAGCAGGGCGAGGTCGTGTTCCGCGTGTGCTGCGTCGGTAACCAGCAGGGCCACGTCGGCGCGCGCGAGTTCGCGGTGGGCGCGGCGTACGCCTTCACGTTCCACCGGATCATCGGTCTCCCGCAGGCCGGCGGTATCGGCCAGTTCGAGTGCAATGCCATCCAGGCTCAGCTGCTCGCGCAGTACATCGCGGGTGGTGCCGGCAATCTCCGTGACGATGGCGCGGTCGCTGCCGGCCAGTGCATTGAGCAGGCTGGATTTGCCGGCATTGGGACGGCCAATGATCGCCACCCGCAGGCCATCGTTGAGACGTACACCGCGTTGAGCCTCGCGCAGCAGCTCGGCGAGCTGTGTGCGCAATCGCTGCACTTGCTCGTTGATCAACGGATCGGCGAGGAAGTCGATTTCCTCCTCGGGAAAATCAATCGCCGCCTCGATATGTACGCGCAAGGCGATCAGCGCTGCTTGCAACGCGTCTACCTTGCGCGAGAACACGCCTTCCATCGAACGCAACGCGGCGCGTGCACCTGCCTGCGAGCGCGCGGCAATCAGATCAGCGACGGCTTCGGCCTGCGCAAGATCCAGCTTGCCATTGAGAAACGCGCGTTCGGTGAATTCGCCGGCGCGCGCCAGCCGCGCACCCAGTGCACATACCCGTCGCAACAAGGCATCGAGCAACACCACGCTGCCGTGCCCCTGCAGTTCGAGCACATGCTCGCCGGTGTAAGAGGCGGGGGCGGGGAAGTACAGCAGCAATCCACGATCAATCAGCTCGTTGTCGCCATCGCGGAATGCGGCGAAGTGCGCGTAGCGCGGTTGCGGATCACGGCCGAGCAAGCTGCGGGCAATCGCTGGAACGGTTGGACCGGACACACGCAATACACCGACACCAGCGGCACCAGGAGCGCTGGCGATGGCGGCAATGGTGTCGGTCGTGGTCATGGCGTCCATTATGGCGGCTAGGCGATCGGACAACGAGACGCAACACGTTCCCTCACCGTCATCCCGGCGGCTCTCAACAGCCGAAGGCTGGTCAAGCTGGGATGACGAGCGTGGTGAGAGAGCGTGGCCAGCAAAGAAAAAGGCCGCATCAGCGGCCTTTTTCTCCGAAGCCCGGCGACGCTCAGGCCGCCTTGGCTTTATCTTCCGCGCGGTCGACGCTGCGCGTGATGAACCACTGCTGGGTCAGGCTGGTGGCGCCGTTGACGACCCAGTACAGCACCAGGCCAGCCGGGAAGAAGAAGAACATCACGCCGAACAGCACCGGCATCACCTTCATCATCTTCTGCTGCGCCGGGTCCATGCCCGACGCCGCCGGCGACAGCCACTGGGTGGCCAGCATCACCAGCACGTACAGCACCGGCAGCACGAAGAACGGATCGGGCGCCGACAAGTCATGGATCCAGCCGAAGAACGGCGAGTGACGCAGCTCCACGCTTTCCATCAGCACGCGGTACAGGCCGAAGAACACCGGCATGGTGACCAGCACGGGGAGGCAGCCCGACATCGGGTTGACCTTCTCCTTCTTGTACAGCTCCATCATGGCCTGCTGCATCTTCATCTTGTCGTCGCCGTAACGCTCCTTCAGAGCGTTCACGCGCGGCTGCAGCTTGCGCATCTTGGCGCCCGAGCGGAACTGTGCCGCCGTCAGCTTCCACAGCGCGGCCTTGAGGCCCAGCACCAGCAGGATGATGGCTACACCCCAGTTGCCGGTGAGCGCATGCAGCTCGGACAGCAGCCAGTGCAGCGGCTGCGCCACCACGGTGAGCCAGCCGTAGTTGGTAGTCAGGTCCAGACCCGGGGCCACCTGGTCGAGCGTGCCCTGCAACTTCGGACCGATATACATGCGCGAAGCGGTGGTAAGGCTCTGGCCGGGTGCCACGTTGAGCGAGGGACCCACCGCGCGGATCAGATAGATCGGCTGGGCCGTATCCGGGTTGATCACGCTGGTGCTGTAGGTGTTCGGGTCGTGCGCCGGCGGAATCCATGCGACGAAGAAGTAATGCTGCAACATCGCCGACCAGCCGCCGGTGATCACGCGGTTCAGCGGCTTCTTCAGGAAGTCGGAGAACGCGAGCGATTCGAACTTGTCCTCGGGGCTGAACCAGGCGGCACCGAAGAAGCTGTGCGAGGACGGGTTGCTCAGGTTCTGCCACCAGGTCGTCTGCTGCGTCGGCGCGGCGCGCTGCAGCTGCAGGTAGGCGTTGCCCTGCCAGGCCGTGCTGCCGCCGTTCTCGATCTTCTGATCCATGCCCACGACAAAGCTGCCGCGCTTGAGCGTATAGGTCTTGGTGACCTTGAGGCCGGCCGCGTCCTGCCAGGTGAGGTCGACCTTCAGTTCGTCCTGGCCCTGGGTCAACGCATAGCTGGTCTGCGCGGCCTGGAACACCGCGCGATGATCCGGCGCCTCGCCCTGGCTGCTGACCAGGCCGCTCTGCGACGCGAAGAAGTGCTCGCGCTCATCATTGAGCAGGCGCACGGGTGCCGGATCCGGATTGCGCCGGGTGCGCGGCTCTTCCGGGAAGGTCAGCAACTCCGAACGCACCACGCTGCCACCACGCGTATCGATGGTCAGGCGCAGCACATCGTTGGTCACGCTGATCAGCTGGGCCGACGCTTGGTTCACGCTGCCTGGGACGGCAGCAGGTGTCGTCGCGACAGCAGCAGCCGTGGCGCCCGGTACGCTGCTGTCGGCAATCGCCGGCGAGGCGGTCGTGGAAGACGCCGCGACAGCAGCCGGCGGCTGGGGTGCGTAATCCTTCTCCCAGGCCATAAACAGCATGTAGGCCACGGCCAGCAGGGCGAAGATGAGGAACGTACGCGTTTGATTCATCGCGGAGCAGATCCGGTAGATGCGGCGAGGCCGGGCCGCGGAGGACGAGAGGGAAAAAAGGTCAACGCGCGATTGTGCCGGTCGTGTCGTCCGGCTTCAATGAGACCTCGGGCTTGAACGAACGCAGTTTTTTCCACAGCGCCTGCAGTTCGACCAGCAATTCCGGGCCGGGCAGGCCCGATGCCTGCTCGCGCGCCATCACCATGAGGTCGACGGGCGGAAGCTCAAGGCGGGCACGCCGGAAAGATTCGCGCACGAGGCGCTTGATGCGGTTGCGCTCCACCGCACGCTTGGACACGCGTTTGGAAATGGCCAGGCCCAGACGCGGCTGACCTAGCGTATTGACTTTATAGCGCACAGAAAAACAGCGGCCGCCGAAGCGGCCGCTGGCATGACGCAGAGCGGCAAAATCACCGGCGCGGCGGAGCCGCGCCTCGCGCGGCAGGCCGGCGGCACGCATGCTATGCGTACCGCTTACGGGATCAGGCGCTTGCGACCCTTGGCGCGACGCGCGTTCAGGATCTTGCGGCCGTCGGCCGTCGCCATGCGGGCGCGGAAGCCGTGGGTACGGGCGCGCTTGAGCTTGCTTGGCTGGAAGGTTCGCTTCGACATAGCTTCGTCCGAAGATAAAGTGATAAAAAGGTTGGAGATTATGCGGAGTATTGGCGCCCTCTGTCAAATCGACCCTAGGCGAGCTGGTATATGGGCTTGACCGAGGCCTGTTGAATTCCTGTGGATATCCATGTGGATATCCGTGCCGACCGGGAGGGTTCGTGCTGCTAGAATCGCCGATCCACCCCGCGCGAAAGCGCTCCTTCCAGTGGTTGAAGACTATCCATGAGTGACCTGTGGCGGCGCTGTCTCGAGCGTCTCGAGGGCGAATTGAACGCCGAAGACCTGCATACCTGGCTGATGCCATTGCAGGCGCGCGACGACACCCATGGTTTGCAGCTGTTCGCGCCCAATCCCTACACCTTGGAAACGGTCCGCGAGCGCTATCTGGCCCGCATCGAGACGGTGATCAGCCAACTCACCGGCCATGAACTGACCGTCCGGCTGGAAGTCGGCTCCAGTTCGCCGCGCGCCAATGCCAGCGGCAAGGTCGCGGCGCCCGCAGCGGCGGCGATCAAGTCCGCACCCGCAGTGGCGGAACCGCCGGCGCCCAGTTTCAACCACAACCTGGATCCGCATTACACCTTCGAAACCTTTGTCGAGGGTAAGTCCAACCAGTTGGGCAAGGCGGCCGCCATGCAGGTGGCGATGAATCCGGGCCGCGCCTACAACCCGTTGCTGCTGTATGGCGGCACCGGCCTGGGTAAGACGCATCTGATGCACGCGGCCGGTAACCTGATGCGCGAGCAGAACCCCGACTTCAAGGTGCTGTACCTGCGTTCGGAGCAGTTCGTCGGCTCGATGATCGAAGCCCTGCGCACCAAGAGCATGGACGAGTTCAAGCGTCGCTTCCGTTCGGTGGATGCGTTGCTGATCGACGACATCCAGTTCTTCGCCGGCAAGGACACCACGCAGGAAGAGTTTTTCCACACCTTCAACGCGCTATTCGAATCCAAGCAGCAAATCATCCTGACCTGCGACCGCTACCCGAAGGAAGTGGACAAGCTGGAGCCGCGCCTGAAGTCCCGCCTGGGCTGGGGCTTGTCGGTGGCGATCGAGCCGCCTGACTTCGAGACGCGAGCGGCGATCCTGTTGTCGAAAGCGCACGACAAGGGCGTAGCGCTGAGCGAGAACGTGGCGATGCTGCTGGCCAAGCGCATCCGCTCCAATGTGCGTGACCTTGAAGGCGCGCTCAACACCTTGGCGGCGCGTGCCAACTTCTACGGCAAGCCCATCACCATCGATTTTGCCGAGGAAACCCTACGCGACCTGCTGGCCACGCATGCCCAGGCGATAACGGTGCCCAACATCCAGAAGATCGTGGCCGACTACTACCAGGTGCGCCTGCAGGATCTGCTCTCCAAGCGCCGTGTGCGTTCGCTGGCGCGCCCGCGCCAGATCGCCATGTCCCTGTCCAAGGAGCTGACCGAGCACAGCCTGCCCGAAATCGGCGATGCGTTTGGCGGTCGCGACCACACCACGGTGCTGCACGCCTGCCGCACGATCAAGAAGTTATGCGAGACCGACACACGGATGCGCCAGGACTGGGAACAACTGATCCGCATCCTCACCGGTTGAACAGGCGCCTGTGCACAAAGCGCTTGAAAAGTACTGTGGCAAGCTGTGGATAATAGGTGGACGATTTGGACGATTGAGTTATCCACAATCGACCCACAGTCATCCGGCTCTTTGGAACACATGGTGAAAATCGCCTAACAAGATGATTTTCATAGGTTTTTTTGGTTTTAAAAGTTATCCACGCCGCCTACTACCACTACAGAACTTCTTTTAAAAACAGAAAAGCAGGTTTAGGGGAAGCGCAAATATGCAATTCAGCATTCAACGAGAAGCTCTGCTCAAGCCACTGCAGCAGGTTGTAGGCGTCGTAGAACGACGTCAGACGCTGCCTGTTCTCGCCAACCTGCTAGTCAAAGTCGCCGACGGCAAAGTGTCGATGACGGGTACGGATCTGGAAGTGGAAATGATTGCCACCACGACGGCTGAAAAGCTGGTCGACGGTGAAATCACCATTCCAGCGCGCAAGTTTTTCGACATCGTGCGCGCGCTGCCCGATGGCGCTCACATCGAACTGAAGCTCAACGGCGATCGCGTGGCGATGACCGCAGGACGTAGCCGCTTCACCTTGGCTACGCTGCCCGCCACCGAGTTTCCGACCATTGATGACATAGAGCTGGTTGAGCGGGTCTCGCTGCCGGAAGAAGTGCTGCGCGATCTCATGGAACGCACCGCGTTCGCCATGGCCAACCAGGACGTGCGCTATTACTTGAACGGCATGCTGCTGGATCTTCAAGAGCACACGTTGCGCTGCGTCGCTACCGACGGCCATCGACTGGCGCTGAAGGAAACCAAGCTTGAGAGCTCGGTATCCGTGCGTCGCCAGATCATCATTCCACGCAAGGGCGTGAATGAGCTGGTGGGTCTGCTCGAAACCGGCGAAGGGCAGGTTGAGCTGGAATTCGGGCGTAATCACCTGCGTGTGCGCCGTGGTGAGGTGGTGTTTACCTCGAAGTTGATTGACGGTCGCTTCCCGGACTACGAAGCGGTGATTCCGTTGGGCGCCGACAAACACGCCACCTTGGATCGCGAAGTGTTGCGTGGGGCCCTACAGCGCGCGGCGATTCTGTCCAACGAAAAGTACCGCGGCGTAAAGCTGGAATTGTCGCCAGGCAAGCTCCGCATCGTGGCTCACAACCCGGAGCAGGAAGAGGCCGTGGAAGAGGTCGAAGCCGATACGGTGGTTTCGGACCTGGCCGTAGGCTTCAACGTGGGCTATCTGCTCGATGCCCTGGCGGCGCTGCGCGGCGATCGTGCTCGTTTGAACCTGCGTGACGCCCAGTCCAGCTGCCTGGTACAGGAAGACGACAATGACCAGGCTCGCCACGTGATCATGCCGCTGCGGCTCTGATGTCGATCGGTCAGCTGTCGAACAAGTCCGATATGCAGTGCAACGCCGGAGCCGTCGAAAGACGCTCCGGCGTTCTTGCGTTGGGAGTCCGCTGACATGTGGCTGGAATCCCTGCGCATTCGTGGTTTGCGCTGCCTGGACGATGTCACGGTGCCGTTGGCGCCTGGCGTTACGGTATTTGCCGGCCCCAATGGGGCCGGCAAGACGAGCTTGCTCGAGGCGGCCTTTTTGCTTTCGCACGCGCGCTCATTTCGGAGTGGGGCACGCGAGGCGCTGCTGAAGCGGGATGCCGACGCACTTTCGATCTTTGCCGAGCTGCGCCATGCGGACGGTCGCTCACGACGCGTGGGTCTGGGGCGCCAGGGCGTCCGGTGGGAAGCGCGGATGGAGGGCGAAGGCATCACCTTGAGCGAGTTGGTGGGTGAGTGCGCCGTGGTCTGCTTCGAGCCTGGTTCGCACGCCTTGATTGCTGGCAGCGCCGAGGAACGTCGTCGTTACCTCGATTGGGGCGTGTTCCACGTGGAACATGAATTCATTGTGGCGTGGCGGCGCTATCAGCGGGCGCTCAAGCAGCGAAATGCCTTGCTGAGGTCCAGCCAGGTCATTCCAGAGACTCAATTTCTGCCGTGGGAAGCGGAGCTGGCCGCTGCCGCTACCCTGATCGACCGGCAACGCGAGCTTTATCTGGCGGCGCTTCGACCCCATCTCATGGCAAGCATCGAAGGACTCTTGCCCGAACTGGGCCTGGTGGAACTCCGTTACCGCCGCGGCTGGGCAGATGGGTCCGATCTAGCGGACTTGTTGGCCTCCCAGCGGGGTAGGGACGTTGCCAGGGGGCATACCACCCAAGGCTCCCACCGCGCGGATTGGTCCATCGTTTTTGAGCACGCACCGCTACGGGAGCATTTGTCCCGCGGCCAGGAAAAGTTGACTGCGCTGGCCTGTGTTCTGGCCCAGGCGTCGCTTTACGCCGAGAGGCGCGGTGAATGGCCGGTGGTTTGCCTGGATGACCTCGCTTCCGAGCTGGACAAGGCCCATCAGTCGGCCGTGGTTGATCAGCTGCGTGCCGTCGGGGCTCAGGTGCTGGTCACCGGCACCGAGATTCCGGACGCACTCCAGGATGGTCCAAGACAAGTGTTCCACGTGGAACAAGGGCATCTCAGCCCCCTGCTATAATCTGTCGATTGTGTCCCCAACCCGGCTTTTATGGCGCCGTACCGGGTGGGATTAGGCGCCCCAGGAAACGGTCACCGAATGAACGCATCCTACGATTCGAGCAACATCAAGGTTTTGAAAGGTCTGGAAGCGGTGCGCAAGCGCCCCGGCATGTACATCGGTGATACCGATGACGGCACCGGCCTGCACCACATGGTGTTCGAAGTCGTCGACAACTCGATCGACGAGGCCCTGGCGGGCTATTGCGACCATGTCACGGTCACCATCCTCGATGATGGCTCGGTCAGCGTCACCGACAACGGTCGCGGCATCCCCGTGGACACGCATCCGGAAGAGGGGCGCTCCACCGCCGAAGTGGTCATGACCGTGCTGCATGCGGGCGGCAAGTTCGACGCGAACTCGTACAAAGTGTCCGGCGGCCTCCACGGTGTCGGCGTCTCCGTGGTGAACGCGCTCAGCTCACACCTGTGGCTGACCATTTTCCGCGACGGCAAGGAGTATCAGCAGGAATACGCCCACGGCGAGCCGCTGTACCCGATCAAGCCGGTAGCCGATTCCAGCAAGCGCGGCACTACCGTGCGCTTCCTGCCCAGCACCGGCACGTTCACCAACGTGGAATTCCACTACGACATCCTGGCCAAGCGCCTGCGCGAGCTGGCCTTCCTCAATTCCGGCGTCACTATCGACCTGACGGATGAACGGGGCGAGGGAAGACATGACCGTTTCGCCTACGAGGGCGGCATCCGGTCCTTCGTACAGCATCTTGCGCAGCTCAAGACGGCGTTGCACCCGAACGTGATCAGCCTCACCGCGAACCAGGACGGCGTCGCGATCGAGCTGGCGATGCAGTGGACCGACTCCTACCAGGAGACGATGTTCTGCTTTACCAACAACATTCCCCAACGTGACGGCGGCACCCATCTCACCGGTTTCCGCGCTGCACTGACGCGCTCGCTGCAAGGCTATATCGAGAAGGCCGGTCTGGCCAAGAACGCCAAGGTCGCGCTGTCCGGCGACGATATGCGCGAGGGCCTGATCGCCGTGCTTTCGGTGAAAGTGGCCGATCCGAAATTCTCCTCGCAGACCAAGGAAAAGCTGGTTTCTTCCGAGGTGAAAACCGCGGTGGAGCAGGCCGTCAACGAAAAGCTCGGCGAATTCCTGCTGGAACACCCGAGCGAAGCCAAGGCGATTGCCTCCAAGGTGGTCGACGCGGCCCGCGCCCGCGAAGCGGCCCGCAAGGCCCGCGAAATGACCCGTCGCAAGGGTGCGTTGGATATTGCCGGCCTGCCGGGCAAGCTCGCCGACTGCCAGGAAAAGGATCCGGCGCTGTGCGAACTGTTCCTGGTCGAGGGTGACTCCGCCGGTGGTTCGGCCAAGCAGGGCCGCAACCGCAAGACCCAGGCCGTGCTGCCGTTGAAGGGCAAGATCCTCAACGTGGAGAAGGCCCGTTTCGACAAGATGCTGTCCTCCGCCGAAGTCGGCACGCTGATCACCGCGCTGGGCACGGGCATCGGCAAGGAGGAGTACAACCCGGACAAGTTGCGCTACCACCACATCATCATCATGACCGACGCGGACGTGGACGGCTCGCACATCCGCACCCTGTTGCTGACCTTCTTCTACCGCCAGATGCCCGAGTTGATCGAGCGTGGCCACGTGTATATCGGCTTGCCGCCGCTGTACAAGATCAAGCAAGGCAAGCAGGAGATGTACCTGAAGGATGACGCCGCGCTCAACGCCTACCTGGTCTCCAGCGCGGTCGACGGTGCGGAACTCACCTACAGCGCTGACGCCCCATCCATCTCGGGCGAAGCGCTCGACAAGCTGCTGCGCGACTACCAGACAGCCCTCGACCAGATCGAGCGACTAGGACATCGTTTCGACGCCACCATGCTCAGGGCGTTGCTCGAGCACGCACCGATCGAGCCGGCGTTGTGGACGGATGCCACCGCCATGCAGGGTTGGCTGGCTGGCGTTGAATTACGCCTCGCCGCCAGTGGCCTGGGCAAGCCGCGCTATCGGCTCGCCCTGCGTCCTGCGCTCGAAGACCATCCGGCTGCCGTCGAAGTGATTCGCGACCAGCATGGTTTGAGCCACACCTGGTTGCTGCCGCAGACGTTCTTCGCCAGCGCCGAGTTTCGGCCGCTCCTGCACGCCAGCCAGCAACTTGCCGGTCTGGTGCAGAACGACGCCGTGGTTCGTCGCGGCAATGCTTCCCGCGGCGTGATGAGCTTCGCCGAGGCGCGCAACTGGTTGCTGGAAGAGGGCAAGAAGGGTCGCGCCATCCAGCGCTTCAAGGGCCTGGGTGAAATGAACCCGGAACAGCTGTGGGAAACCACGGTCAATCCGGAAACGCGCCGCATGCTGCAGGTAGGTATCGAGGATGCGTTCGCGGCCGACCAGATGTTCTCCATGCTGATGGGCGAAGCGGTTGAACCTCGTCGCGAGTTCATCGAAGCCAACGCGCTGAAGGTTGCCAACCTGGATATCTGAGCCGACGGTCGGTGGTCGCGTAGCCCCCGGGGCAGCGCGGCGACCGGCCGTTTCTTTCGACAGCGTGTACTAATGCGTTAGTACACTAGACTAAAGTCGAATACGGCGCCGCCGATAGCGGGTTTCCAGGCCAAAAAGTCATGCGCGGCATGGCTTCCGCAGGCGTAAATCACATCCAGACCGTAGCGTATGGCTCAACTTATTGATTTTTAACAATCTTTGTTGTGGCGCTGCGACTTGTTATCTGCTGCCGAGTCAGGTTACGCTCAGCGATCCCCCGCGCCATTGGCGCGTGAACACCTACACTGAGGACTGCTATGAAGCGTGTGACCCTGTTCAAGATGCTCGCCAGTACGGCGCTTGCGCTGGCCGTCGTGAGCAGCCCGGTCACCGCCCGCGACAGCAGCCCTGCCAAGGACAAGAAGGAAGCGCTGTACCCGAACGCGACTCGCGCCGAGCCGAAGCTGGACCTCACCAGCGAGAAAGATCAGAAGGCCATCAACGAAGGCCTGGATGCGGTCAACAACCAGGACAAGGACCAGGCCGAGAAGCTGCTGCAGCCGATCGTCGACGGCAGCAAGAGCAAGTACGCCCAGGCGCTCGCGCTGCAGGGCCTGGCCAACGTGCACTACCAGGACGGCGACATCAAAGGCGCCATCGAGCTGCTGAAGCGCGCGCTCGACAACGGTGTGATGCCGAACGACACCTACTTCCAGCTCCAGTACATGCTTGCCCAGTTCTACCTGGCCAGTGAGCAGTACCAGCTCGCGCTGGACACGATCACCAAGTGGCGCGCCGACGGTCACAAGGAAACGGCCGAATCGTATGCGCTCGAGGGCAACGCCTATTACCGCCTCGAGAAGTACCCGGAAGCGATCGCCGCCATCAAGAAGGCTCAGTCGCTGACCGACAAGCCCAATGACAGCTGGAACCAGCTGCTGCTGGCCGCCTATTCGGAATCGGGTCAGACCGACCAGGCCGCCGAGATCGCGCAGAAGCAGATCGCCGCCAACCCGAACGACCCGGCCGCGATGAACAACGCCGTCGCGCTGCTGATGCAGTCGCAGAAGTACCCGGAAGCCATCGCGCTGATGGAGAAGGGCAAGGCCGCCGGCGCGTTCAAGGACGAAAAGCAGTACACCAACCTGGCCAAGCTGTACCTGATGACCGGCCAGCAGAGCGGCGACCAGAAGGGCCCTGCGACCAAGGCTGTGGCAACGCTCGAGGAAGGCATGAGCAAGGGCGTGGTCACGTCCAGCGCGGATAACTACACGCTGCTGGGTACGGCCGCCTATATGGCCGAGGACAACAGCAAGGCGCTCGCCTCGTACCAGAAGGCGATTCCGCTGGCCAAAGACGGCGAAGCGAACATCCGCGCCGGCCAGCTGCTGCTCGAGAGCAACAAGTTCACCGAGGCGAAGAGCCTCATCCAACAGGGCATCGACAAAGGCGTGCAGCACAAGGGCACCGCCTATATGTTGCTGGCCGAAGCGAACCGTGGCTTGAAGGACAAGCCCGGTACGATCGCAGCCATGGAGAAGGCAGCACAGGATCCCGAAACCTCCACCAAGGCCAAGGCCTGGCTGAAGGCTCAGGGAGCTAGCAAGTAAGGCGTGGCGGTATGGCGCTTGCGGGGCAGATGGACGTCTATATCAATGCCTCACAAGATCTATACAAAAGCCATGTGCTGTTGTACCGTTGAAATCTTTCCGTGCTCGCGTCCAGTGGCATTGTCGTCCCCTTTTGGATCGATATTGCCGCTAGGAGCCGTGACCACGTCTCACCGATCAATTAGCTTCAGATAGTGACAGATGGCCTCAAGTAACGAAGCAACCGGCTCCGTGCCGTTCAATTGGAGGCGTACCTGGGCGCTGGCAGTTGCCATCGCGCTGCATGCGTTCGCGTTCCTGTTGCTGGTGGCGCCCATGGCCCCACCGAAGCAGGCGCAGAAGGAAAAAGAACGCACTGTCCAGGTGAACTTTATCGAGCCCCCGCCGCCGCCGCCGCCCCCGCCGCCGCCGCCGCCGGAGCCGCCGAAGCAGCCTCCGCCGAAAATCATCACCCAGGTGAAGCCGCCGCCGACGCCGCCGCCTCCGACACCGCCGCCGGCTGTGGAAGAAGCGTCGAACAATGCGCGACCGTCGGCTCCGCCCGCTCCGCCCGCTCCGCCAGCTCCTCCGGCGGACATCACGGCCAGTCAGGACATCAGCTATAACAGCCGTATTCAGCCCAAGTATCCGCCGCAGGCCATTCGCCAGCGTCACGAGGGCACTGTTACGCTGATGATCCTGGTGGATGTGGACGGAACGCCTAAGGACATCAAGGTGGAATCGTCCAGCGGTTATCGCGAGCTGGATCAGGCCGCGATTGAAACGGCACGCAAGTGGCGCTTCAATCCGAACATCAGGAACGGGCAAAAGACGGAAGGTTATGTCCGTGTTCCGATCAACTTTAATCTCAATACGCTGTAACTTCGGTTACGGTTAATCAGTTCACGCTTGACTTTCCAAGGGTAGCGTTATGTTCCAGCAGACTCCTTCTCCGACCCCGGGCGCGGGTGGCACCACCAACGCCGAAGCCATGAAGTCGATGGGCTTCGACCACCTTATCCACAACTTTGACTTCCTTGGCTGGATCGTCTTCGTTGTGCTGACGGTGATGTCGTTCGCCTCTTGGTACTTCATCATCGCCAACGCGATCCGCAACGCCATGGTTCGCGGCCGCGCTGACAAAGTCATCAGCGGCTTCTGGGCCAATGGCTCGACCCAGGACGCCATCCGTGAGCTGGAAGCTCAGCCCAAGGGCGAACCGTTCTCCAAGATCGCCCTGGACGCCGCCTCTGCGGTCGCCCACCACCAGCAGGCTTCGACCGGCACCGGCCGTCTGGCCGAATCGCTGAGCCGCTCGGAGTTCATCGACCGCGCCCTGCGTCAGGCCGTGGCTCGCGAGAGCCTGCGTCTGGAAGGCGGCTTGACCCTGCTCGCCACGGTCGGTTCCTCGGCACCGTTCATCGGTCTGCTGGGTACCGTGTGGGGCATTTACCACGCCCTGATCTCGATCTCGGCTACCGGTAACGCCTCGATGGAAGCGGTGGCAGGTCCGGTGGGTGAAGCGCTGATCATGACCGCGTTCGGTCTGTTCACCGCCATCCCGGCCGTGCTCGCCTACAACTTCTTCAACCGCTCCAACCGCCTGACCTACGCTCAGTTCGACGAGTTCGCGCACGACCTGCACGACTTCTTCGCCACCGGCGCACGCGTCGAAGGCAAGTGAGGAACTGACCCATGGCAATGACCACTGGAGGCAATGCCGGCGGTCCGATGTCGGAGATCAACGTCACGCCACTCGTTGACGTGATGCTGGTGCTGCTGATCATCTTCATGATCACGGCTCCGCTGATGTCCCATCGAATCACGGTCGCGCTGCCGACTGCCAATCCGAAAGTAGCGACGGATACGGAGCAGGTGCCACCGTTGGACTTGGCCGTGAAGCCGGATGGCTCGATGTATCTCAATGACGTTGAAGTCAATGAGCTAGAGCTAAAGCAGCGCTTTGTGTCTGCGGCGGGTGGTTCGCCGCAGCCGGAATTGCAGATTCGAGCGGATAAGACCACGGAATATAAGCTTGTGAAGAAGGTCCTGGCCGACGCCAAGGAAGCGGGCATGGTCCATGTCGGTTTCATCACGACCGGCAAGGAGTAACAGTCATGGCATTCAGTTCTGGAAGTGGCAAGGGCCCGATGGCTGACATCAACGTCACGCCGCTGGTCGACGTGATGTTGGTGCTGCTGATCATTTTCATGATCACGGCGCCGATGCTTACCCACAAGGTGAAGATCGATCTTCCGCAGCCGAACCCGAATGTGGTTCAGCCGGAAAATCCGCCGGATCCGATCCGTTTGAAGATCGACCAGTCGGGTGCGTTGTACTGGAACGATACGCCGGTTGACGAGCTGGGCCTCAAGGCGCAGATCGCGGTGATCGCTTCGCAGAGCAACCAGCCTGAGCTGCAGATCAATGCGGATGATGGCGTGGCATACGAGCATGTAGCCCGCGTGTTGTCTGACGCGAAAAGCTACGGCTTGACCAAGATTGGTTTTACCGAAGGTCAGTGATTCCGACAGGAATCACCGTAACACTACCCGGAGAGCCCCCGCCTTGTGCGGGGGTTTTCTTTTGGGTTGATGCCTGTAGCGCTGATCGCTATTTGGACGTCTAGACGCCCGCAGTCTGTGGCGCGCTCAGCGCAGTATCTGCAGATACTTTCGCACGGTGGTCGCCAGCCCTTCGTACAGCGCCTCGCCTATCAGCGCGTGTCCAATGGAAACTTCGGCAAGACCAGGAATGGCGGCCTTGAACGTGCCCAGATTTGCCTGGCTCAGATCGTGGCCAGCGTTCACGGCGAGTCCGGCATGTTGTGCGCGGCGGGCCGTGTCGGCGCAACGCTCGAGCTCTTCCTGCACCTGGCCCTCGGCAAAAGCGTGTGCGTAAGGACCGGTGTAGATCTCCACCCGTTGCACGCCAATGGCGACAGCTGCTTCGAAGCCGCTGGCGCCGGAGTCAACGAACAGACTCACGCGGCAACCGATATCGCGCAGCTCGGCGACGATCGGGCGCAGCGTCTCAATATCCCGTTCGAGCTCGAAACCGTGGTCGGAGGTGATCTGGCCGTCGCTGTCGGGCACCAGGGTGACCTGGGTAGGACGCACCTCGCGAGCGAGGGCGATCAATCCCGGATAGCCGCCACGGGCGCCGGCAAACGGATTGCCTTCGATGTTGTACTCGACGCGGCCGCGAAGCATGCCGGCGAGACTGCGAACATCCTCGGGCCGTACATGACGCTGGTCCGGTCGCGGGTGCACGGTGATGCCGCCGCAGCCTGCATCAATGCAAGTATGCGCGGCGCGCGTGATATCGGGTTCGGTGTCGCCGCGCGAATTGCGCAGCACGGCGATCTTGTTGAGGTTGACGCTAAGCAGGGTCATGGAAGAGACGGTACTTATGGACAGGCCGAGCGAGGGACCACGTTGTCGGCGGGTTGCAAACAGTGCGCCGATCAGCGTGTATCGGCAAGTGTCCACAGCCTGATGCGCCGCGGCTCGCCCTGCCACGCGAGTGAGCCGACATGCTGATGGTCGAGCGCGAGCCGGTGCAACTGCCATTGACCGGCATCGTGGCCTTCAAGGCGCCCCAGCACGGGCGCTTCCGGCAATCCGCCGATGCTGAGCCGGTGAAGGCCAAAGGCCAGGCCACGGCCGAGCGCTTTCAGCACGGCTTCCTTGGCCGTCCATAGTTCAAGGAAAGCTCGGTCGCGTTGCGCGTCGGGCAGGGCTTCCAGGCCAGCCGCCTCCTCCGGACTGAAATAGCGTCGCGCGATAGGCAAGGCGCGCGGATGCGCGCGAAGGCGCTCCAGGTCTACACCTGGAACAATGCCCCTGGCGATCGCTATCAGAGCCTGGTCGTGGCTGTGCGACCAATTGAAGGCGAAAGCGCCGTCGTGAAGCGCGGGGGCAAGGAGCGGTCGGCCGTGGGTGGATTCCTCCAGCTCAATGGCTGCCGCCGGAAGCCCCAGATAAGCGCCCAACATGGCAAGCAGCGGCGCCCGCCCCTGATGGTGGTCGTAGGCAAGCCGCCATACGTGTATCTCGTCATCACCCAGCCGCTCTGCTACTTTCGTCGGCGTCTGGCTGTCCGTCGTCATCATTCGTCCATGGTGCCGGGTGTGTGGTGGCACTTACAAGCGCGTCGCCGCCTGCTGTCGCCACGTGCCAAGGCCCATCCTCATGACAGGGATGCCTACATCACGGAGTACCGCGCTTGATCGCCGGCTGGATATTGCTACTGGTCTCGCTGCTCTATGTCGGCCTGCTCTTCGTGGTGGCCTACGTGGGAGACCGGCGGCCGTTGTATCCCCGCCAGCCGCGTTTGCGGCCCTTGGTATACAGCCTCGCGCTCGCCGTGTACTGCTCCTCGTGGACGTTCTATGGTGCGGTCGGTACGGCAGCGCGCGAGGGCCTGAATTATCTGCCGATCTACCTCGGCCCGATCCTGCTGTTCGTGTTTGGCTTCGGTTTGCTGCGCCGCCTGGTGCTGGTGGCACGCCAGCGCAATATCACCTCGATTGCCGACTTCATTGGCGCGCGTTTTGGCAAGTCGCACGGCCTGGCCGCCCTCGTCGCCACCATCGCCGTGATCGCCGTGGTGCCTTACCTCGCGCTGCAGTTCAAGGCGGTAGCGATGTCGTATGCCGTGCTTGGCGGATCGGGCGCGCCACAGTTCGGCGATAGCGCGCTGTGGTGCGCGATCCTGCTGGCGACCTTTGCGATCCTGTTCGGCACGCGCACCATCGATGCCACCGAACATCATCACGGCATGATGCTGGCGATCGCGGTCGAATCGCTGATCAAGCTGCTCGTCTTTATCGCGTTGGCCTGTTATGCGCTGTGGCGCGGCCCTGGGCTGCATGCCACGATCCAGCTGCCACTGCAGCAATTTTCCCAGGGCGTGTCACCGGGTTTTCTTGCCCAGACGCTGTTGGCGTTCTGCGCCATGTTCTGTCTCCCCCGCCAGTTCCAGATCGGCGTAGTGGAATGCGAAGACCCGCGCGATCTGACCCGGGCACGCTGGTTGTTTCCGATCTATATGACGATCGTCTGCCTGGCGGTAGTGCCCATCGTTGCCGCAGGCCTGCATCTGCCCCAGGTGCGGACGGGACTGGAAGATGCCTGGGTGCTGAACCTGCCGATCGCGCACGGTGACCGTGGCATGGCGCTGCTCGCTTTCGTAGGTGGATTCTCGGCGGCGACCGGCATGGTCATCGTCTCGTGCGTGGCACTGTCCACCATGATCAGCAACGACCTGATCATGCCGATGTTGCTGCGCATTCATCGCTTCAAGCTCGAACAGCGTGCGGATCTGTCGCAGCTTGTACTCCTCGTGCGGCGCATCGCGATCATCGCGTTGGCGGCCATGGCGTACGTGTATTACCGGGTGGTGGCCGATACGGCGAATCTTGCCGCCACCGGTCTGTTGGCATTTGCGGCGGTGGCGCAATTCGCGCCGGCGATTGTGGCGGCGCTGTATTGGCGCAGCGCGAGTCGAAAAGGCGTGGCGGTGGGTCTCGCCGCTGGCTTCTTGGTGTGGGTCTACACCTTGCTGATGCCAGCGATGGGGCACCGGGCGCCGTGGCTGGAGACGGGCCCGTTGGGACTCAGCTGGTTGCAGCCGCAGGCCTTGTTCCACCTGAGCGGTTGGGACCCGGTGATGCACGGCACGTTCTGGTCGCTGCTGGTGAACGTGGCCTGCCTGATCTTTGTGTCGCTGCGTTTCCGCCCAAGCCTGGAAGAGCGCCTGCATGCGGCGATGTTTGTCGATCCCTACGCCATCGATAGCCGTGGTGCGGGCGATTGGCGCGGCCGCGTGGCGGTCGGCGACCTGCGTACGATCGCCGAGCGTATTGTCGGCGAGCGCAGCAGCCAGCGTGCCTTCGAGGAGTACGCGGAGCGCCGCGGCAGTCCGTTGCAACCGGGCGAAGCCGCAGATCGCGCACTGATCCAGTACACCGAACGCCTGCTGGCATCGGCCGTCGGTGCGGCAAGCGCACGTCGCATCCTGATGGGCGCGTTGTCCGGCTCGGGCCTGGATATCGCCGAGGCGATGGCGTTGATGGACGAAGCATCGCAAGAGCTTCGCTTCAATCGTGAGCTGCTCTCCACCACCTTGGAAAACGTGTCCCAAGGCATCAGCGTGGTCGATGCCGGCATGCGCCTGGTCGCGTGGAATCGCCGTTATCTGGAAATGTTCGATTATCCCGATGGCATGGTCTACGTCGGCGTGCCGGTGGCCGACATGATCCACTGGAACGCCGAGCATGGCGAATGCGGTCCCGGTGAAGTCGAAGCGCATGTCGCCAAACGTATCGGCCATATGCACGCCGGCTCGCCGCATCTGTTCCAGCGTGTTCGTCCGGACGGCACCGTGATCGAGATGCGCGGCCGCGCGCTGCCCGGCGGTGGCTACGTCACCACCTATACCGATGTCACCGCTTACAAACATGCGGAGCAGGCGCTGATCGAAGCGAATGAAACGCTGGAGCAACGCGTCGAACAACGCACCGCGGAGCTGAGCGAGGCGCTTTCCGCCACGGCCCACGCACGCCGTGAGGCGGAAACCGCCAACGCCTCGAAGACGCGCTTTCTCGCCGCGGCGAGCCACGATCTGCTGCAACCTCTCAACGCCGCGCGATTGTTCACCTCGGCCCTGCGTCAGCATCCCGGCCTCGATGCCGAGGCCGGACAACTGGCCGAGCGCATTGACGCATCGTTTCGCGCCGCCGAGGATCTGCTCGATGCGTTGCTGGACACCTCGCGTCTCGATGCGGGCAGTTATCGCGCTGACATTGGCAACTTCGCGCTGGCCGATCTGTTTGACTCGCTGAAAGAACAGTTTGCCGTTGTCGCGGAACAGCGCGATTTGCGGCTACGCGTGGCGCCGACGCGCCTGGCTGTGCGCAGCGATTCGCAACTGCTGCGTCGCGTCCTGCAAAACTTCATTTCCAACGCACTGCGCTATACGCATGAAGGAGGCGTTCTGCTCGGCGCCCGTCGTATGGGTCACGAGGTTCGCATCGAGGTCTGGGATACCGGTCCAGGCATTGCGCCGGGGCAACGCGCGCGGATTTTCGGTGAGTTCCAGCGACTGGATCGACCCTCGCCTTGGGGCGAAAAAGGCCTGGGCCTGGGTTTGTCGATCTGCGACCGCATCGCTGGCATTCTCGATCATCGACTCGAGCTGGATTCGCGTGAGGGTAAAGGCAGTCGCTTCGCCGTGCGCGTGCCGCGCGTGGAGGCCTTCGTGCCACGACGTCGCACGGTCGCGTACCAGGTATCCAGCGAACAATTGCCGTTGACCGTGCTGTGCCTGGACAACGACGCTTCGATTCTCGACGGCATGCGCGCGCTGCTGCAGCGCTGGGGAGTCGACTGCCGTACGGCGCTCGACGTGGCGCAGGCGGAACAGGAATTGCGACGTGGCCGCATCGATCTGATACTCGCCGACTACCATCTGAGCGACGACATGGATGGCCTGCAGGCGCTACAGCATCTGCAGGCCACGATCGGCGAACTGCCGCCGGTGGCGATGATTACGGCGGATGGCAGCAGCGAGCTGAAGCAACGCGCTCGCGTGCTTGGTTATCCGCTGCTGCACAAGCCCGTGCGTCCCGCCGCGCTGCGCGCGCTGCTGAGCGCCCTGGTGCGCCGGCAGACGCCGGCCTGACGGGCGGAACCCGTTCAACAGCTTCGCGTGGACCGCGCCTGGAACGCTTAGCCTTCCTCTTCCTCGGGCATGGGCGGCATGGTTTCATGATCCAGCGAGAGATGACTCGCGGCCAGGGCGACCTGGGTGCGGTTGTTGACGCCCAGTTTGCGCATGATGGCGGTCATGTGCGCTTTTACCGTGGCTTCGGAAACGCCCAGGTCGTAGGCGATCTGCTTGTTGAGCAAGCCTTCGGCGATCATCGTGAGCACGCGAAATTGCTGCGGTGTCAGGGTGGCGACGCGCGCGGCCACCGCCGCTTCGTCGGGTTTCAATTCCGCACCACCGGCGAGGAGCTGATGCGGCAACCAGACATCGCCATCGAGCACTTTACGGATGGCGGTGATGATGTCCTCACCTGGTGTGGACTTGGGGATATAGGCCGATGCGCCGTGGGCCACCGCGCGTCGCGCCACCGAAGCGTCCTCGTGCCCGGATACCACGATGGTCGGTAGGCCAGGAAACTGCCCGCGAATGTGCACCAGCGCGGAATAACCGCGCGCGCCAGGCATATGCAGATCCAGCAAGAGCAGTTCAGCGTCAGGGTATTGGTCGATCAGGCCGAGCAGGTTATACACACTGTCGGCGCTATGCACCCGCGCGTCAGGCACCGCGGCAAGCACGGCGCGTTGCAGTGCGTCGCGGAACAGCGGATGGTCGTCGGCGATCAGTACGTCAGGCATGACATATGGCATCAGGTCTCATTTGATCAACCGTTCATCGACCAGGTTCTTCACCACACCCGGATCGGCCAGCGTGGAGATATCGCCGAGCTGGTCGGGCAGGTTCTCGCCGATCTTGCGCAGAATGCGACGCATGATCTTGCCCGAGCGCGTCTTGGGCAGGCTCGGCGCCCACTGCAGGTAATCCGGCGTGGCGATCGGGCCAATCTCCTTGCGCACCCAGGCGATCAGTTCCTTGCGCAACGCGTCCGTGCCGGTCTCGCCCGCGATCAGCGTGACATACGCATAGATGCCCTGTCCCTTGATCTCGTGCGGACATCCCACCACGGCCGCCTCGGCCACCTTCGGATGCGCGACGAGGGCGCTTTCCACTTCGGCGGTGCCGATGCGGTGCCCGCTTACATTGATGACGTCATCGACGCGGCCGGTGATCCAGTAGTAGCCGTCTTCGTCGCGGCGCACACCGTCACCAGTAAAATAGTTGCCCGGATAGGCGCTGAAATACGTGTCGATGAAGCGCTGGTGATCGCCATAAACCGTGCGCATCTGGCCTGGCCAGGAGTCGGCGATGACCAGGTTACCCTCGGCGGCGCCCTTGAGCACATTGCCGCCGGCGTCGACCACGGCGGGGATGATGCCGAAGAACGGCAAGGTGGCCGAACCCGGCTTGGTGTCGATGGCGCCCGGCAGCGGCGTAATCAAGATGCCGCCGGTTTCGGTCTGCCACCAGGTATCCACGATCGGGCAACGCTCGTCGCCGACGACGCGGTAGTACCACTCCCAGGCTTCCGGGTTGATCGGCTCGCCGACCGAGCCGAGCACGCGCAGCGATGCGCGCGAGGCTTTCTTCACCGGCGCTTCACCCTCGCGCATCAACGCCCGGATCGCGGTGGGCGCGGTGTAGAACAACGTCACCTTGTGCTTGTCCACCACGTTCCAGAAGCGGCTGGTATCGGGATAGTTCGGTACCCCGTCGAACATCAAGGTGGTCGCGCCATTGGCCAGCGGCCCGTAGACCACGTAGCTGTGGCCGGTAACCCAGCCGACGTCGGCCGTGCACCAGTAGACGTCGTCTTCGCGCAGGTCGAACACCAGTTCATGGGTGTAGCTGGCGTACACCAGATAACCGCCCGAGGTGTGCAGCACCCCCTTCGGCTTGCCGGTGGAACCGGAGGTGTAAAGGATGAACAGCGGGTGCTCGGCTTCCACCGGCGTGGGTGGGCAGTCGGCCGACTGACCTTCCATCAGGGTGTGGTAGTAGCGGTCGCGCGGCGACTGCATCGGTACCGCCGAGCCGGTGCGACGCACCACGATGACGGTTTCGACGCTGTTGGTGCCGGGCCGTTCCAGCGCCGCATCGACATTCGTCTTGAGCGGGATGTGCTTGCCGCCACGTAGGCCTTCGTCGGCCGTGATCACCACCTTGGCGGTGGAGTCGGCGATGCGCCCGGCCAGCGAGTCGGGCGAGAAGCCACCAAAGACCACCGAGTGAATGGCGCCGATGCGCGCACAGGCCAACATGGCCACCGCGGCTTCCGGGATCATCGGCAGATAGATGGCGATACGGTCGCCCTTGCCCACGCCCAGGTGCTTTAGCGTATTGGCAAACTTGCACACTTCCTCATGCAGCTGGCGATAACTGATGTGGCGTGAGTCGTTCGGATCGTCGCCCTCGAAGATGATGGCGGTCTTGTCGCCACGCTCGGCCAGGTGGCGGTCCAGGCAGTTGGCCGAGACGTTCAGCTCGCCATCCTCGTACCAGCGGATATGCAGGTTGTTCGGGTCGTAGGAGACGTTCTTGATCCGGGTCGGTGCCTTGCTCCACGCCAGCCGTTCGCCCACCTTGCCCCAGAAGGCCTCCGGATCGCGCACGGATTCGCCGTACATCCGTTCGTAATCCTCCTTGCGAATCCGAGCCTTGGCGGCGAAATCGGGCTTGACGGGGTAGAGCTTGGTCATCGTGGGGCTCCTGCGGCCGGCCGTGCCGACTGCCTTGTCAGTGGTATCCGCCGCTGTCGAGATCGCCGGCGGGAGCGGTCGAGTGTAGCCGTTGCCCGGTGATCGGGACGTGGCGGCAAGGGGTGCTCTGATCTAGTTCATAGGGGTGTCACCGGTTCTGTCTGCGCGCAGACGCGTGCTGCGTCGGCGAAGGCCGGCCGGCTGGACATCATGCCACCCCCATGAAACAGATCAGAGCACCCCTTATGTCGACTTTGGTCGAGGTTCGACCAATGGAGAATAGGCGGCCGCGATGCAGCATGGACATGCTCGGCTTGTCATCGACCTGGGGAGGCACGCCATGACATCACCGACCACCATACGCCGCAGCCGGATCCTGGCGCTGAGCATCGCCTGTGCGATGGGTTTGCCGCTGGGAGTACATGCGCAAAGCACGAGTCACGAGAAGCAGCTCGAACAGCGGGTCAACCAGTTGGAGAAGGAACTGGCCGAACTCAAGGCCATGATCCAGGAGCAGAAGGCGGCCACCACGCAGGCCACCCAGACGGCCCAGGCTGCACAGGCCACGGCTGACCAGGCCAACACCACCGCGACCAAGGTTGCGGCGGCACCCCCCGAGAAGCCGCAATTCACCACGGCGCCGGGCCTTTCGGTGGCCTTGCATGGCTTCATCAGTGCGACGGCGTTTGGGCAGGACCGAACCTTCGTCAACTATGGCAACGGCCAGAACGCCATCATCCCGGCCCCGGCGACAGCCGCCAACAAGGCGCTTGGCTATAACGGTACCCTCAGTGGCGTGGACGTGCGCAACACGCGCTTCTGGCTCGACTTCACCGGCGCCAAGTTCACGGAAAACTGGAACGGAAGCGGCCGTCTGGAAATGGACTTCTTCGGTGGCAACAACGGCACCGGCGCCTATTCCCAGCAGCAGCCGTTGCCGCGCCTGCGCCAGGCGTATATGGATATCACGAATCCGAGTATTGGCAGCACCATCCGCATTGGACAAATGTGGGACCTGTTGTTCCCTCTGGAAAACACCGCGACGTCGTTGTCGCATATCGCCTTCCCGCTCGGCTATGGCGCGGGTGTGATTGGCTGGCGCTATCCCGGGGCGATCTGGATGCAGGATCTCAATCACGGCACCGACGGCGTGAAGTGGCGCGTTGACCTGGCGGTCCTGGAGGGCAATTGGAACGGTCCACAGCCACCGGCGCCGGCAGCCGCCAACAACAACATCAACTTCCTGACCGCCGGCAATGCCAACTTCAGGCCTCAGATCGAGGCACGCCTGCACGCGCAGGGTGGCAACTGGCTGGCCTACTTCACGACGCACTACTCCGAAATCAATCTGCGCGGCGTCGGCAATACGGTCCAGCATCCCATCAGGGACAACCTCAACAGCATTGCCTACGAGCTGGGCGGGCAGTGGAAGCCCGATGTGTGGACCTTCAAGGGATTGATCTATACCGGCCAGGCGCTCGGCCAGTTGTTCGGAGCCATGTCGCAGTTCGGCAACATCAAGGAATCCGGCGGCTTCGTGCAGGTGAGCTACAACTTCACGCCGAAGTGGAGCGTCAACGGCTTCTACGCGGCGGCCCGGCCCAACCAGGATGATGTCGTCCGCTGGGTTACCACCAGTCATACCGCCGGCCAGGCCCTGCTAAGAAACAACCAGTCAGCACTGAGCCTGCAGTACGCCTCCGGCAACTACGAACTCGGCGTCGAATGGCTCTACGACAGCGTGCGCTATCAAGTAGGTTCTGAAGGCCTGCGCGAAAACACCAGCGGCAATCAGGTCAGCCTGAGTGGCTTGTATCGCTTCTGACAACCGTGGCCGCGGCGCAGGACGTGCCGCGGCCTGATCAACCGGGCAGAGGCCATGGACCAAGCCTCGACCGCACAACGGCGAGGGAGAGCCAGGGCGACCAGGCCGCTCCGGTGACTTGCATCCTGAAATCCTGATCCACCTTTTCGACCGGGCAGTTCACACGAGGGAAACACCATGGCAACGACTGCATACGATGCGCCGGGGGCGCTCAACACCGGTCACCGACGAGTGATCCTGGCCTCAAGCCTGGGCACGGTGTTCGAATGGTACGACTTCTATCTCTATGGCTCGCTCGCCGCGCTCATCGGCAAGCATTTTTTCACCGGCCTCAACGAGACCAGCCAGTTCATCTTCGCGCTGCTCGCCTTCGCCGCTGGTTTCGCGGTACGCCCGTTCGGCGCGATCGTGTTCGGTCGCCTCGGCGACATGATCGGGCGCAAGTACACCTTCCTCATCACCATCATCATCATGGGTTCGTCGACGTTTCTCGTCGGCGTCTTGCCCGGCTACAACAGCATTGGTGTCGCCGCTCCGGTCCTGCTGATTGCGCTACGTCTCTTGCAAGGCCTGGCACTGGGTGGCGAGTACGGCGGTGCTGCCACCTATGTCGCGGAGCATGCGCCGCAGGGCAAGCGCGGTCTCTACACCAGCTTCATCCAGATCACCGCGACGTTCGGCCTGTTCCTGTCGTTGCTGGTGATCCTGGGTACGCGGCTTAGCCTGGGCACTGAAACGTTTGAAAGCTGGGGCTGGCGCATTCCGTTCCTGATCTCGGTGTTCTTGCTGATTGTGTCGGTGTATATCCGACTGCAGCTGTCGGAATCGCCGGTATTCCAGCAGATGAAGGCCGAGGGCAAGCAGTCCAAGGCGCCACTGACCGAAGCTTTCGGGCAATGGAAGAACTTGAAGCTGGTGATCCTGGCACTGCTAGGCGCAACGGCGGGCCAGGCGGTGGTCTGGTACACGGGGCAGTTCTATGCGCTGTACTTCCTTACCCAGAGCCTGAAGATCGACGGCACCACGGCGAACCTGCTGATTGCCGCGGCACTCATCATCGGCACGCCGTTCTTCGTGTTCTTCGGTTGGCTGTCCGATCGCATCGGCCGCAAATCCATCGTCCTGGCGGGTTGTCTGCTGGCGGCGCTGACCTACTTTCCGATCTTCAAGGGGCTGACCCACTTCGGCAATCCAGCCATCGAGCAAGCGGCTGCCACCTCGCCCGTCAAGGTCGTGGCCGATCCCAGGGCATGCAGCTTCCAGTTCGATCCGGTCGGCAAGTCCAGGTTCACCAGTTCGTGCGATGTTGCCAAGAGCGCGCTGGCGAAGCGGGGTATCCCGTATTCGAATATCGCGAGTGAACGCGGCAGCGTGGCCGAAGTAAAGATCGGCGACGTCACCCTCAGCTCGTTCGAAGGCGGTGCGTTGGACAGCAAGGCCTTTGCCGAACAGAGCAAGGCATTCGGCGCGCAGCTTGGTGCCGCGCTGAAGGCGGCCGGCTATCCGGAAAAAGCCGATCCAGCACAGACCAACAACGTCATGCTGATCGTGTTGCTGGCGATCCTGGTGTTCTACGTGACCATGGTCTACGGCCCGATCGCGGCGTGGCTGGTGGAAATGTTCCCCACGCGCATCCGCTACACCTCGATGAGTCTGCCGTATCACATCGGCAACGGTTGGTTCGGCGGTTTCGTGCCCACCATTGGCTTCATGCTGGTGGCGTGGAAGGGCGATATCTACTACGGCCTGTGGTACCCGATCATCGTCGCCATCGGCACGTTCTTCATCGGTCTGCTGTTCCTGCGCGAGACCAAGGACGTCGATATCCGTCACTGACAAGACCATGCAGGCACAAAAAAGGCGCGACGGGATACCGCCGCGCCTTTTTGTTGGCCACGACTCAGGCGCGCTTGAACACGCCAATGATCGCCAGCAGGATGACCGCGCCGATCAACGCGTAAACGATGCTCGTGACCAAGGGGCTTACGAGCACGAAGCTCACGCCGAGGCGGGGCAATAGCCATCCGGCAAGAAACGCGCCGATGATGCCCACCACGATATTGCCGAGCAGCCCGAATCCGAAGCCACGCACGATCAGCCCGGCCAGCCATCCAGCAATCGCACCCACCAGCAGGAAAATCAGCAATCCGGTCATCTTGCTTTCCCTCCAGGTTGTGAAAAAACGGACACCTACGCGATTCAGTATTCGCACGATGGCGTCGTCGGTTTGTGACGCGGTGGTGATCGACCCCGTGTTCGTTCAGCTGATGCGCTTCGCACTCCGTATCGGCCAGGCTCTAAGATGGCCACGCCGTGGGGAAGCGGTGCAGAGGGGGCAAGTATGCCGACCGAAAACCGAGGCCTAGGGAAACGCCGGCCACGGCTTCGTCGCCGCTGGCGGCGCATGCTGGGATGGGCGGCACTCCTGCTCGATCACTTGAAGCCCGTCCGCGTGTCGCTGCTCGTGCTGGCGATTGCGATCGGCGTGACGGTCGGCGTGGATCAGGCCGCCGAGTTGTTCCTGATCGCCTTGTGGACGGATCCGAGCGAGGCCCGCTACGTGGCCTTGCTGATCACCAGCGCGCTAGCGGGTCTTTCCATCTGGTACGCGGGCCGCAACGCCTACCGCCTGCGCTACCCGCGCTGGCCGGCCTTGCAGGACGAGCGCGCTGCACCCTTGCGCGACTGGCTGCCACGTATGCTCGGCGCCGCCGTACCACTACTGGTGGGGCTTGGCTATGTGCTCGCGCTATTCAAGTTGCCGCACGGGCCATGCGCCGTCACCGCTCATTGCGAGCAGCGTAGCTGGCGCCCGCTTGGCTTGTTGCTGGAGTCCGCAGCGATGGTGGTGTTCTTCATCACGCGCCGTCGTCTATGGAACGCATGGTCGCGACGCAAGCCTTCACTCGTGACGCTGGCTAGCCGCCCTTCCCACGAACAGCGCGTGTGGCGTCTGCGCGACCTTGGCGTGGTGCCATGCACGTTCTTCGCCGTGGTGGTCCTGCTGAATCTCATCGCCAGTCTGCTGATCGCGCTTCGACCTGAAGCGCTCGATGGCATCGGCCCCGTCGCCATCATGCTGATCGCCCAAGCCTTCCTCTGTTCCACTGGCAGCCTGCTTTGCATGGCTGGCGACCGGCGTGGCGTGCCGTTGCTCAGCATCATGCTGCTGTTGAGCGCTTCACTGCATTGGCTGCACCTCAATGACAACCACAAGGTGCGGCAGTACGCCTCGATGAGCACGCACCAGCAACCCACGCTGGCGCCGCCAGATACGCGCCCCAGTTTTGATGCCTACGCGAATGCGTGGCTGGACGATCGTTGCGCCAACCGCACGCCATGCCCGGTGATCCTGGTATCGGCGGAAGGTGGTGGTATCCGCGGTGCCGCATGGACGGCCATGGTGTTGAGTCGTCTCACTGTCGAGGTCGATGCCGATAAGCCGTCACCCGACGGGCCGCTATTCGCCCGTTACCTGTTTGCAGCCAGCGGTGTATCCGGGGGCAGTCTTGGTTTGGCCACCTATGTGAGCATGCTTCGGCATCCCGCATCGGGCGGCACCGCTGCCCTGGTCTCGCGTGCTCAAGCGATGTTGGGCCACGACTTTCTCGCACCCACGCTGGCCAATGCTTTTTTTATCGATTTCACCCAGCGCTGGTTGCCTGGCGCCTGGTTGGACGACCGCGCTCGCGCGCTGACCCGCTCGTGGGAATCGGCAGCGCGCCAACAAGGGATGGACGCATTCGCGCAGCCTTTTGCGGCGCTCTATCAAGGGCCAGACGGAAACGTCTCGACGCAATGGCCCGCGCTGTTCCTCAACAGTACGACCGTGACCGAAGGGCGGCGCTTCGTGCAGCATCCCTTCCAGCCCATCGCCACGCCGGAACGCCAACCATGGACGGCGGGTTTCGATGGCTCAAGCTGGCTCGATCCACGCGTGCCGCTCAGCGAAGCGGTGCTCAATAGTGCACGCTTCACCTATATCAGCCCTGCGGGAACGCTGGAAACCGCTTCGACCAACCCGCCCATCCCCAACCGACTTCAGCTTGTGGACGGTGCATACTTCGAAAATTCCGGCACCACGACCTTGCTCGAGCTTATGCGGTTATTGCGGACCAAGGCCAAGCAGCGCGGGCAATTTCTACGTTTCATCGTTATCCACATCAGCAATGATCCGTTGATGACCGACTTTATCGACCAGCATGATCCGCAGCATCCGCTGCCGCTTTATTCCACCATCTGCCCATCGGTGCCCGGACGATTGCGCGATAGCGTGCGTGGCGAAGTGACGGCGCCGCTCGATGCGCTGCTTGCCACCCGGACGGCGCGCGGCGAATACGCACGAGTGCAGTTGCTGCGGGCGCTGACCATGGATGATGCCGAACCCGGGCGTGGCGACATGCTCTGGCATTTCCGTCTATGCCCAGGCGACTATCCGATACCCATGGGCTGGACGATCTCGGCGCCCGTCTTCAGCGAACTCGGCCATCAGCTCGAGCAGCATTACCCGCTTGGCGCCATGACCAAGGCACTCGAGCAGCAACTCGCCCCGAACCAACCTTAGCCAGGGTGTCGCGCTGGCTGAGACATGGCCGGAGCAGACTTCACGCATGGACGAATCCTTTCTCCCGCTAAAGACCGTGAAGGGTCGCGGCGCCGCCTCCAACCCGGAAGGTCGCTTCGAATCGATTCGCCATCACGCCGAGGACGACGGTTGGCAGAGCCTGCTGCTGGACGAACAGGCTCCTCGCCCCCGCACCGAAGTCACCGAGGAGCGCGCGCGCAGCGTCATCACGCGCAACGACTCGCCGGACATCCATTTCACGCAGGCGTTGAACCCCTATCGGGGTTGCGAGCACGGTTGCATTTACTGCTTTGCACGGCCCTCGCACAGCTATATCAATCTGTCGCCCGGTCTCGATTTCGAGACCAAGTTGCGCGCCAAGAGCAATCTGGCCGAGGTGTTGCGGCTTGAATTGTCGAGGCCGAGCTACGTCGTCAGTCCGATCAATATCGGCAGCAATACCGATCCGTACCAGCCGATCGAACGGCGTTGGCGTTTGACGCGCGCCGCGCTGGAGCTACTCGCCGAATGCCATCACCCATGCACCATCGTCACCAAGAACGCCATGGTCGAACGCGACCTGGACGTACTCGTGCCGATGGCACGCGAACGCTTGGTGCAGGTATTCGTATCGGTCAATTCGCTTGACAACCATCTCGCCGCGAAACTGGAACCCCGAGCCAGCGCTCCACACCGACGTATCAAGGCCATTCGCACCTTGGCCGAAGCTGGCGTCCCGGTAGGCGTGCTGGTGGCGCCCATCATTCCCGCGCTCAACGACAGCGATATGGAAGCGGTGCTGGAGCAAGCCGCTGAAGCCGGTGCACGCTGCGCCGGCTACACGACCCTGCGCTTGCCGTACGAATTGAAAGCGCTGTTCCGCGAATGGTTGGCGCTGCATGTGCCCCAGCGGGCCGCGCACGTGATGAGCCTGGTGCAGCAGATGCACGGCGGTCGCGATTACGACAGCGATTTCACTACACGCATGCGCGGGCAAGGCGTATTCGCCGACCTTATCCGTCGCCGCTTCGATGTGGCTTGTCGCAAGCACGGGTTCGGCCGAGCGCGTGAGTTATGGCTGGATACCACGCGCTTCGTGCCGCCGCGCAAGCCGTCGCCGCAGGGCCAATTGTTCTAGCTGCACTTTCTCCCTCTCCCCAAGGGGGAGAGGGTCGGGGTGAGGGGTCAATCTTGCGACGAGGCTTATCTGGAGCAGGCTCCGTAGAAGTATCTTCGCGAGCACCCGCCCCTCACCTCAATCCTCTCCCCCCAAAGGGGAGAGGAAGACAAGCGTCAGCTCGACGCCGGCAAATACTTCTCGAACCACATCAAGGCACGCTGCAGCACATCACGCTGATGGTCCGGATCGACAAAGTGATGGCCTTCGTTCGGATAGACCACCAGCGATGTCGGTACCCCTTGCGCACGCAAGGCATGCCAGTACTCAAACGACTGGGGCGCCGGACATTCCGCGTCGCGATCACCCACCACGATCAAGGTGGGCGTCTTCACCTGCTTGATGAAGTTGATGGCCGAGCTTTTCGCATAGGCTTCCGGATCGTCGTAAACGGACGCGCCGAAGAACGGCACCATCCACTGGTCGATCAGGTTCTGGCCGTAGTAGCTCTGCCAGTTGGCGATGCCGGCACCCGCCACCACCGCGCGGAAGCGCTGGGTCTGGGTCGGGATGAACATACTCATGAAGCCGCCATAGCTCCAGCCGGTGAGGCCCAGGCGCTTGTCATCCACCGGCAGCTTCTTCTCGATGGTGTCGATGCCGGCCAGGATGTCGCGCAGGTCGCCGTGGCCGAAGTCCTTGCGATTGGCCTGCACGTAGGCTTCGCCCTGGCCGAAGCTGCCGCGGGGATTTGGCATGAAGACGAAATAGCCGAGCGCGGAGAACGGGGAGCCGCCGAAGCCCACGCCGGGCCAGTGCGGGATCACGGCGCTGGACGGGCCGCCATGCACGGTGACGATCATCGGGTACGACTTCTTCGGGTCGAAGTTCGCTGGATACAGCAGCCAACCTTGCACATGGCGACCCTCGTTGTCCCACTCCACCGACTCGGCCTTGCCCCAGCCGGGTTTCAGGCTTGCGTTGATGCGGGTCACCGCCGCGGGGGCGGTTTCATCCAGGGCGCCAGCGTGCACTTCGGGCGCGCTGGTGTAGGAGCTCTGCACAAACGCGACGCGCGTGTGGTCGCCGGACAGGGAAAGCGCCATCTCCGCACTGCCGTCGCTGATATCGGCCGGTAGCGTGAACAACGTGCGGCCTTGGCTGGCCTTTTCCGCGGCCACCGCGTATTCGGCGACCTGACTCTGGCCATTGCTGACCTGAGCCACCAGTAGTTGCTGTGGGCTGGTCCAGGCCAGCCACGCTGGCGTGACATGGATACCCGGTGTGAGATTGATCGGCTCGCCGCCGCTGGATGGCACCGCGTAGATATCACCGCCGGTGGCGCCCTGGTCGCTCATAAGGCCGCCGATGAAGGCGATCCGTTCGCCATCGGGTGACCACCGCGGCAGCGCCATCTGCAAGCCGTGCAACGAACCCTTGGTGGTTGCTGGGTCGAGCACCAGTCGAGCGGCAGCACCGGGCTGCGCGTTTTGCACATAGAGCTTGGCGAGCCACCAGTTGTTGTCGCCCGGCGGCGGCGCAGCGGTATAGGTGATGCGCTTGCCGTCCGGCGACCAGGCAAATTCATAGGCATAGGTTTCGGCCGGGGTCAGCAACTGCACGGCACCGCCCGCCGCATCGACCGCAGCCACGCGCTGCACTTCCATGCCGTCCACGCCAATCTCGCCGGCTGCCGGCTTGGCGGCGAACACGGCACTGGCGCGGCGCGTGCCGTTGGGGACATAGAGGAAGCCAAGGGTCTTGCCGTCCGCCGACCAGCTCAGGCCTTGTGCCACACCGGTCAGCGCCGCCAGCTTCTTCGGTGCGGCCTTGGCCTGAGTGTCGACGAGGAACAATTCCTTCTGCTTGCCGCCGCTGGCGCAATCGGAAAGAAACGCGAGGTGATGCGAGTCCGGCGCCCAGGCGACATCGCTCTGGTTACACGCACCAGGCTTGTCGGTGCCGATGCGATGCGCATCGCTGCCGTCCGCCTTGGCGACTTCGACGCTGTCCTTGCCTTGCGTGCGCACCACCCAGGCCAGCTGGCTGCCATCGGGCGACAGCTGCACGGCGTCGATCTGGCGAACCTTGGCCAACTCGCCAAGCAGCTCTTCGATGCGCGGATCGACATTGGCAGGCGCGGCGAAGGCGGCAGGTACAAACGCCGCTGCGATGAAAGGCAGCAGCAGGCGAGCGGGGCGGGTCATGACGAAACCTTGTGGCGCGGAAAGCTTGCACGCTATCAGGCCCGACGGTCACTCGCTAGCAAGACCATCCTAGTGAGCGGCGATCGCCGGCGCGCTTGGGGCGATGGGTTGCCGCGATGCCTGCAACGCCGCGATTTTCGCCTTGATGATCGGCATGGCCGCGAGCGCGGCGCGCTCGCCTTCGAGGATGGCCTGGTTCTTCTGTTCGAAATCCGCCGCTCCGATCTGGCCGACCTTGGGCCGGATCACGATGTCGGCGCGCGCCAGCTCCTGCTCGCCGAGCTTCTGGCCCATGATGCTGATCGACTGACCGACGATATTGATCATCCCCTGCGGGTTGGTACCCGGGGCCTTGGTCGAGATATCCACGGCAATCACCACGTCAGCGCCGAGCTGGCGCGCTGCGTCCACCGGCACCGGACTCACCACGCCGCCGTCGACATAGTGCTTGCCGTTGATCTCCACCGGCTCGAACACGCCCGGGATGCTGCTCGACGCACGCACCGCCTGGCCGGTGTTGCCGCGCACGAACACCGTGCGCTGTCCGGTTTCCAGCTGGGTCGATACCGCCGCAAACGGGATCTTCATCTGGTCCAGTGGGCGATTGGCGACCAGCTGGTTCACGTAGTCCTGCAGTTTCTGGCCCTGCACGACGCCGCCGGAGAACAGGCGCACGTCGCGGAGGCGGGTCTCGTCCAGCGAGAACGCCGTCTCCTGCAGCTGGAATGGATCCATGCCGCTCGCATACAGCGCACCGACCACGCTGCCCGCGCTGGTGCCGGCCACCACGTCAGCATGGATGCCGTTGGCCTCCAGCATCTTGATCACGCCGATATGCGCAAAGCCCTTGGCAGCCCCGCCACCCAGGGCCAGACCGATACGCAGCTTCGCCGGTGCGGGAGGCACCACGACCACGGGCGGCGGCGTGGGCTTGCTGTTACCGAAGCAGGCGCACAGCATCGCGCTGGCGAGCAGTGGCAGCAGCGGTCGGAAACGACGAAAGAGGGGCATGTGGGCGGCAAGTATGGGAGAGGGGTGTCACTGCCCGAAATTGGCGCGGAGGTGACTGGCTGGCGAGTGTAAGGCCGCCAGCTGGCGCTGCGATGTCGGAATGAGGCGTCTGCTTAGGCAGCGCTCAGCGAGCAACGCCCGTCGTGCCCGCGAATAGTCGTCGTCATCCCAGCTTGACCAGCCTTCGGCTGTTGAGAGCCGCTGGGATGACAGTGAGGGGGAGTCGATCTCCCCCTTTGGATTAGACGGCCGCGTCTGCCTCGACGTGGTAATGCGTCGCCACCTCAACTTCCTTCTTCGAGCCAAGGAACACCGGTACGCGCTGGTGCAGGCCGGTCGGCTGCAGGCCCATGATGGGTTCGCGGCCGGTGGTGGCGGCGCCGCCGGCTTGTTCGATGATGAAGGCCATCGGGTTGGCTTCATACATCAGGCGCAGCTTGCCGCCCTTGGACTTGATCTTGGCGTCCAGCGGATAGAAGAACACGCCGCCGCGGGTGATGATGCGATGCACATCGGCCACCATCGAGGCCACCCAGCGCATATTGAAGTCCTTGCCGCGCGGGCCGTCCGTGCCGGCCAGCAGTTCGCCGATATAGCGCTGCATCGGCGCTTCCCAGTGGCGCTGGTTGGACATGTTGATGGCGAACTCAGCGGTCTCTTCCGGTATGCGGATATCGCGGCGGCTGAGGGTGAAGCTGCCGACTTCGCGGTCCAGCGTGAACTCATGCGTGCCATGACCGAAGGTCAGCACCAGCACGGTGGCCGGGCCATAAACCACGTAGCCGGCGGCCAACTGAGTGGTACCCGGCTGCAGGAAGTGCTCGGCCTTGGGCTCGGTGACGCCGTCCGGGCAACGCAGCACCGAGAAGATGGTGCCGACCGAGATGTTCACGTCGATATTGGAGCTGCCGTCCAGGGGATCGAACAGCAACAGGTGATGACCCTTCGGGTACATGTCGGGGATCGGCTGCGGATCTTCCATTTCCTCCGACGCGCAGGCGGCGAGCTGGCCGCCCCAGGCGTTCGCTTCCAGCAGGATCTCGTTGGAGATCACATCCAGCTTCTTCTGCGCCTCGCCCTGGATGTTGCCGGTGCCGGCCTCACCCAGCACGCCACCCAGCGCGCCCTTGTTGGTGGCCACGGCGATGCGCTTGCAGGCGCGCGCGACGACCTCGATCAGCAGGGAAAGCTCGGCGTTCATGCGGCCGGCGCGACGTTCCTCGATAAGGAACTGGATGAGCGAGATGGACTTCATGACAAACCCGGGGAAAAAAGTGTGTCCATTGTCCCGGCTCGGGCCGGGCGGCGCCAGCGGCTTGCCTGACTGCCGATTCATGCTGATCGGGGCAGGCTGCTGACAACACGTTGGCAGTAGGGGGCCACCAGACTGGCGTTCGTCAAAAGGAGGGATTCTCAATGCGCGACACAGTGTATTTCCTGGCATTCGATGGCTATGCCGACTGGCACGCGGCACAAGCCCTGTGCGAAATCCGCCGCCCGGGCGAATGGCGGCTGCAGACGGTGGGGTTCTCGTTGCAGCCCGTGCTGTCGATGGGTGGCTTGCGGGTGCTACCCGAACTCACCCTGGATGAGATGGAGCTGGATCGGGCGGCCTTGCTGATCGTGCCCGGTGGCTATGCGTGGGAGCGCGGGCAGGGCGCAGAGGCGGTGGAAGCCACGCGGCGCATCTATACCGCCGGCGCCCCGGTGGCTGCTGTCGATAGCGGTGTATTGGTGCTGGCACGGGCCGGCCTGCTGGATGCCTGCCGTCATACCGGCAGCTGGCCCGGCCACATCGGTACCCATGTGCCCGCTTACAGCGGCGCCGATCAGTACGACGCCGGCGTGCTGGCGGTCAGCGACGGCGGTGTGATCACCGCCAGCCAGGTGGGCAGCGTGGAGTTTGCGCGTGAGGTGATCCGCACGCTGGATCTGTACAGCCCCAGCGATCGCGAGCACTGGTTCCGTTTGTTCAAGCATGCCCTGCCGCCGCCGTGGTGCGCGGGCGACCTTGCCACCGCCGCGGCCGTGGCTGCCTGAGGAGGATGTCATGCCATTCCCGATCGGACGGATTCTTATGGCTTACCGGCCGTTGTATTTGCGTGGCTTGCTGATGGACGGCCAGTACCGCTTGCCGGCACGCCCGGAGCCTGCAGCGGCCGTCGAAACAGAGCGCAGCAGTACCGAGGTCGAGGCCAAGCGAATGCCTGCCGCACCCCAAAAACCGCTACACGGAGCTACCACATGATCAGGACTTATATGGGCAGCTGCCATTGCGGTGCCGTGCGCTACGAGGCGGAGCTGGACCTGGCTGCCGACACCGGCCGTTGCAACTGTTCCATGTGCGGCAAGCTGCGGTATTGGGGCGTCACCGTGAAGCCCGAGGCGTTTCGTCTGGTCGTCGGCGAGGACGCGCTTGTCGACTATCAGTTCAACACCTTCAGCGGCCATAGCCTGTTCTGTCGCCATTGCGGCGTGCACGCCTTCCATCGGGGCTATCTGAAGGAGATCGGTGGTGATTACGTCTCCATCAATCTGGCTTGTCTGGACGATGCCGAGGACGAGGTGCTGGCTACCGCGCCCCTGCGCTATTTCGATGGCCGCAATGACAACTGGTGGTCGACACCAGCGGTTACGCAGCATCTGTGACTCGCCCTGGCGACGGCGCCTGCTGGCCGTCGCCCTCCGCAGCAACGAGGTAGCCATCATGACCACGCCACGAGTCACCTTCTATCACGCACCCAATAGCCGTTCTGGCGGCACGCGAGCGCTGCTCGAAGAACTGGGCGTCGAGTACGACATGCACGTGCTCAACTTCAGCAAGAACGAACAGCGGCAGCCGGAGTACATGGCGGTCAATCCGATGGGCAAGGTGCCGGCGATCTGGCATCGGGGTGAATTGGTCACCGAGCAACCGGCGGTCTTCATCTATCTCGCCGACCTCTATGCGGATAAAGGACTTGCGCCAGGTCTCGATGATCCGCTGCGGGGGCCGTATCTGCGCTGGATGGTGTTCTACGGTTCGTGCTTCGAACCCGCCTTGGTGGATCGTTCGATGCAACGCGAACCGGCCAAGGCTTCGACCTGCCCATACAGCGACTTCGACACCATGTACAACACCTTGGTGGCGCAGCTGGAGCGTGTTCCCTACATGCTCGGCGAACGCTTCAGCGCACTGGATGTGCTGTGGGGCAACGCGCTGCACTGGATGACCATGTTCAAGTTGGTGCCCGAGGTGCCGGTAGTCCGCGCCTATATCGATCGGGTCATCTCGCGACCGGCCATGCAACGCGCTGCAGCGAAAGATGCGGAGCTGGCGGCGGCACTGGCGGCCTGAACGGTGCACTCTATCCAGGGCGGCGGCCCCTGACCGGGCCGCCGTTGCAGGTCACAGCCCTATGTCCTTCGCAAACCATGACTCACGGCGCTGGCCCGCCGCCCGCCGCTCGGCCATCATGCGCCGATGCGTCGCGCCGATCGGCTCTTCCTCATCATTCATGCCCTGCGTGGCCGCCGCACCGCGCTGCAGGCGCGCCAGCTCGCGGGCACCTTGGGTGTTTCGCTGCGCACCGTCTACCGTGACGTGGCCGACCTGCAGCTGTCCGGCGTCCCTATCGAAGGCGAGGCCGGCGTGGGCTACGTCCTGCGCA
>DASXND010000025.1:0-6975 GCA_036495265.1 Dyella sp. | reverse complement strand
ATCGGCTATGACTCGTCCGACGTCGGCTTCGACGGCGAGACCTGCGGCGTGCTGAACCTGATCGGCAAGCAGTCGCCCGACATCAACCAGGGCGTGGACCGCAAGAAGCCGGAAGAACAGGGCGCTGGCGACCAGGGCCTGATGTTCGGCTACGCGACCAGCGAAACCAAGGACTACATGCCGGCGGCGATCTACTACTCGCACCGTTTGGTCGAGCAGCAGGCCAAGGTCCGCAAGAAGAAGAATTCGCCGCTGCCGTGGCTGCGCCCGGACGCCAAGAGCCAGATCACCCTGCGCTATGAAGATGGCGTGGCGACGGCTATCGACGCCGTGGTGCTGTCGACCCAGCACGATCCGAGCGTGAAGCAGAAGGACCTGATCGAGGCCGTGCGCGAGCACATCTTGAAGCCGGTGCTGCCGGCCAAGCTGCTGCACAAGGGCACCAAGTTCCATATCAACCCGACCGGCAAGTTCGTGATCGGTGGCCCGGTGGGCGACTGCGGCCTGACCGGCCGCAAGATCATCGTCGACACCTACGGCGGCTGGGCCCGTCACGGCGGCGGCGCGTTCTCGGGCAAGGATCCGTCCAAGGTCGATCGTTCGGCCGCCTATGCCGCTCGCTACGTGGCCAAGAACATCGTGGCTGCCGGCATTGCCGACCGTTGCGAAGTGCAGGTGAGCTACGCCATCGGCGTGGCCGAGCCGACCTCGATCTCGGTGACCACGTTCGGCACCGGCAAGATCGCCGACGAGAAGATCGAGAAGCTGATCCGCAAGCACTTCGACCTGCGTCCGTACGGCATCATCAAGATGCTCGACCTGGTCCACCCGATGTACCAGCAGACCGCGAGCTACGGCCACTTCGGCCGTACCCCGTACGAAGTGAAGGGTCCGGACGGCAAGACCTACACCGCGTTCTCGTGGGAAAAGACCGACAAGGCTGAAGCGCTGCGCGCCGATGCCAAGCTGAAGTAAGCCTCGCGCTTTGCTTCAAACAGAAACAGGCGGCTCACGCGGCCCGTTTTCTTTTGGCGATACGGCGACGCCGCAAGCTTTCGCCAGCTCGACGCGCCAGCGTGAATCTGTTGAAACAGTGCGCTCGAAATCCCGACCTGGCTCCTGTTTCAGCACCTCGGCCGCCTCCGCCAGGGCTGAGACGCTTGGCCCCGTCGCCGCCGTGAAGCGATCTGGCAGCCGCACCTACGCCACCAGGGCGACGGACAACACCGGGTGACAACGCCGATCGATAGCGAGCGGGTGCGGAATCAACAACCGGGAGCGGTCTGCCCAGGGTCCCCAGGGACGAAAGCAGTCGTCAACAGGGCGAACTACCGCTGTTCCTACGTAGCCGTGTTTACCGGCTTCTTGGGCTGTGCCGGTGGAGTCGCCTTCGCCTGTGCCTGCGCGCGAGCCGCGGGCGCCTTCTTGCTCGGCGAGCGCTTGGCAGCCACGGGGCAGGTCGTCCCTTTGCGCTTGCTGCAGGTATTGCTAGCCACGGTCGCGGACTTGCCCACCTTGCCGCGGCGATGGCGTCGCTCAGGCACGGGCGCGGGATCGGCTTCAGCGGTGCCGATCGGCGACAACGCCGTCAGGATCTTCTGCGCCGTGCCGGTTCCGGTGGCACCGCCGGCGCGGGCGACGAGGTAATCGGGCGTCGAACGATCTTCGAAGCCATCGTCCAGCAGGCGCGCCATCAGATTGTCGCGAGCTGCGGCGGTGCGACCGCCCAGCACCACGCTGAACAGGCGATGGCCATCGCGCACCGCGGTCGAAGCGAGATTGAAGCCCGACGCATTGGTGAAGCCGGTCTTCAGCCCGTCCATGCCCGGGTAACGTTCCATCAGGTTGTTATGACCACGCACCAGCCGGCCGCGGAACATGAATTCCGTCGTCGCGAAGTAGTGGGTGTATTGCGGGAAGTCGTGATACAGCGCCATGGCCAGCTTGGACATGTCACGCGCCGTGGTGGAATCGTCCGGGTCGGGCAGGCCCGAGGCATTCTCGAAGTGCGTGCCGGTCATGCCGAGCTTGATCGCCTGGGCATTCATCATCTCGACGAACTGACCTTCGGAGCCGCCCAGGCCTTCGGCCACCACCGTGGCGGCATCATTGGCCGACTTGGTGATCATGCCGAGGATGCAGTCGCCAACCGAAATGGTCTGGCCGTGACGCAGATCGAGCTTGGTCGCTGGCCGTCCTGCCGCCCACGCCGACACCGGCAGCTCCTGGTCGATCTTGATCTGACCGCTCTCCAGCTGCTGGAACGTGAGGTAGAGCGTCATCATCTTGGCCAGCGATGCTGGACGGTTCGGCTCATCGGGGTTGACCGCCGTCAGCACCTGCCCATCGGACTCGCTGACGACAATCGCTGCATAACCCGCGTGGGCGACGCCCGTGAAGCCGGCGAGCGCTAGCAGCGCCACGGCAGTCAGGCTCTGACGGCAAGCAGACAGCCATCTCGGTGTTTTGATCTTGATGGCCACCCTGACCCCTCGCGCCGCCATCGGCACCTAGATAATGGTTAAATTTGACAACATAATGCCATGTTATTCAAGGGTTATTTCCCCTGACATGATCTTAGCTAGATCGCAGCGACCCGGTGCGGGCTCGATGAGCAGTCCCGCAAGCCGACTTTGCAGCGAGGAGTTCGGCAGGAACGGCCGAAGCTTAAGTCGGTAAAACTACTGCATTAAGCCCCGCAGGCGCCATAAATTCGCCGTTAAGTGACGAGCCCATCCATCGAACGCAGGGCGCATCGCCTAGAATAGGGAGATGTCCCTAATCCAACTTCAGCGCGTCGATTTCAGCATCGGCGGCCCCCTCCTGCTCGAACATGTTGATCTTTCGATCGAACGTAACGAGCGCGTGTGCATCGTCGGCCGTAACGGCGAAGGCAAATCCACCCTGATGAAGCTCATCGCCGGCGAGCTCAAGCCGGACGATGGCGAGCTTCGCGTACAGAACGGCATCGTGGTTGCCCGCATGGCTCAGGAGGTGCCACAGGGCACCGAAGGCACCGTGTTCGACGTCGTGTCCGAAGGGCTGGGCGATCTCGGCCATCTGCTGGCGCGCTACCACCACTTGTTGCATGAAGGCGACTTCGATGCGCTGGGCGACGTGCAGACCCAGATCGAGGCGCAGCACGGCTGGGATCTCGATCGTCGCGTGACCGAAGTACTCACCAAGCTCGAACTGCCGGCCGACACCGATTTCGCCGCGCTCTCCGGCGGCATGAAGCGCCGCGTGCTGCTGGCGCAGGCGCTCGTGCGCAAGCCCGACGTCCTCCTGCTGGACGAGCCGACCAACCATCTCGATATCGAAGCCATCGGCTGGCTGGAAACCTTCCTCAAGCAGTTCGACGGCAGCATCATCTTCGTCACCCATGACCGCAGTTTTCTGCGCGCGCTGGCAACGCGCATCGTCGAGATCGACCGCGGCCAACTCACCGACTGGCCGGGCGACTATGAAAACTACCTGCGCCGCCGCGAGGAACGCCTGCACGCCGAGGCGCAGGCGAATGCGTTGTTCGACAAGAAGCTGGCCCAGGAAGAAGTGTGGATCCGCCAGGGCATCAAGGCCCGACGTACCCGCAACGAAGGCCGCGTGCGCGCCTTGAAAGCGCTGCGTGTCGAGCGCGGCGAGCGGCGCAACCTGAGCGGCAACGTCAAGATGACGGCGGCCAACGCCCAGGCCTCGGGCAAGAAGGTGATCGATCTTGAGCACGTGCATCAGGCCTACGACGGTCGTGTGCTGATCGACAATCTTTCCACCACCATCATGCGCGGCGACCGTATCGGCATCATTGGACCGAACGGTGCCGGCAAGAGCACGCTGCTGAAGATCATGCTCGGCGAGCTGAAGCCACAGCGCGGCCACGCCACGATTGGCACTGGCATCCAGGTCGCCTACTTCGACCAGCACCGCCTGCAACTCAACGACAAGTTGAACGCGCTGGACAACGTGGCTGAAGGTCGCGATTTCATCGAGTTGAACGGCAGCCGCAAGCACATCATCGGTTACCTGCAGGACTTCCTGTTCTCACCCGAACGCGCGCGCGCACCGATCACGCGACTGTCGGGTGGTGAGCGCAACCGCCTGCTGCTGGCCAAACTGTTCGCCCAGCCGTCCAACCTGCTGGTGATGGATGAACCGACCAACGATCTCGATGTGGAGACGCTGGAGCTGCTGGAAGAACTGCTCACCGATTACCAGGGCACCTTGCTGCTGGTGTCGCATGACCGCGCCTTCCTCGACAACGTGGTGTCCAGCACCCTGGTGCTGGAAGGACATGGCCAGATCGGCGAGTACGTGGGCGGTTATAGCGACTGGCTGTGGCAGCGCCCGACGGCCGCGCAGGCCGTGGCGGCCGCTGCCGCCAAGCCAGGCCTGGTTCGCCAGGATCCCGCTCCTGTCGCCACGCCGGCAAAGCGCAAGCTCAGCTTCAAGGAGCAGCGCGAACTGGAGCAATTGCCGCTACGTATCGAGCAGTTGGAAACCGACATCGCCACGCGTAGTGAAGCCATGAACGATCCCTCGTTCTTCCAGCAGGACAGCGCCACCATCGTCAAGGCGAACGAAGCGCTGGCCGTCGTGCAAGCGGAGCTAGACGGCGCGTACGCACGTTGGTCGGAACTGGATAGTTGACCCATGGCGCGCGGGTGCAGCGCTGCTTGCACCCGCGCGTCAGTCGGTATCTGACTCGGTCGACTTACGCCATCGGCGCGTAAGGCATCTTGGCCACGCCACTGAACCAGCGCAGTTTCAAATAGGCGGGCAATCCGAACAGCACCGTCCAGCGGCTTACCGGGTGGATGTCGTTACTCGCCGCCTGTCGCGATACCTCGTCGCCCACGCCACTACGGACTGCCCGGTCGGGACGCAACCATTGCACGCGACCGCGCATCATTCCGCTTCGCTCCCGCCGCGCCCGGATCGCATCTTCGTAAGGAAACGACACGTCCCGTCCCTGGGTGTCGAACAACCGCTGCTGCCAGGCGAACAATGATCGCAGCCGTGGATGGTGGCTGAAATGAGGCACGACGCGCAGGGGGCGCAACAGCGATGCCAGCGTCAGGTCGGCCGCCGTGAACTGTTGGCCCACAAGAAATCCTTGGCGCTCAAGTCGCTCTGCCACGGGAATCAGTAAGTCTTCCAATTGCTCGTAGACGCGATCATGCCGATTGCGGTGAAAGTGAAAGCGCAGAGTCAGCATCATGCCGATCACCGGCGAAGCCAGCGCTCGCCAACCTCGGCGTGCAAACAAGCCACCCCAGACCCTGGGCATGAACAATGCAGCGAGTGTCTGCGGGCACTCCATGATGACCTGGGTGTAACCCAGGCGTCGCGCATGCAGCCCCAGCGTGGAGTCTAGCCGGAGCATCCATTGCCAGACCTGTTCGCGCTCGATCGGATCGGCGGGAAACAGCGAATGCTCGGGATAGGTTTCTTCCAGGTAACGGATGATCGGCGACGAATCGCTGATCGCCACGCCTGTCGCCGTGTCGTGGATCAGGGGCACGGTCTGCGCGCAGTCGAACCGGCGCATCTCCTTCTTCACGAACGCCACGATGTCGATACCGCGCCAGGGCAGCTGCTTGAAATCCAGCGCCCAGCGGACCTTCTCGACGTAGTGCGACCAGTGCAATTTGTATAACTCGATCATGGCTTGCCCCATTCCGTGGTTAAGCACGGAATGGGGCCATGACTTTTCAGACACAAGGCCTCAGCCGGTATTCTGCAGGCCCTGCGATACGCCATTGACGCACGCCACGAGCGCGCCAAGCAGCGCATCGTCCGCTCCACCACCCGCGCGCCAGCGCTGCAGCAGATCCAGCTGCAGCAGACTCATCGGATCGATGTAGGGATTGCGCAGGCCGATCGACACGGCCAGACGTGGCTCGTTCTGCAATAGCTGATCGGCTCGCTTGAGACGGATCAGCCAGTGCTGCGTACGCTCGAACTCCTCGCGGATCAACGCAAAGAACGGCTCATGCAACGGACCGGCCAATCGCGAGAATGCCTCGGCGATATCCAGGTCGCACTTGGCCAGCACCATCGCCACGTCATCGAGCATATTGGCGAAGAACGGCCAGTCGCGGGCCATCTCGGCCATTTCCTCTTCGCCGAACAGGGTCACCCCCTGCTCCAGCGCCGTACCAAGGCCGTACCAACCCGGCAGGATCGAACGGCATTGCGTCCACGCGAACACCCAGGGGATGGCGCGCAAATCCTGCACGCCACGCATGCTGCGACGGCGCGAGGGACGCGAACCCAGGGTCATGCGTTCGATCACGTCGATCGGCGTGGCGGCGCGGAAGTAGTCCACGAAGCCTTCGCGGTCGACGAAAGCGCGATAGTGCTCACGGCTACGCGTCGCCAACTGGCTCATGCGCGACCGCCACTCGCCTTCGCGCAACTCTTCCGTGCGTGGCCGCAGCGACGCGCGCAGCACGGCGCTGACGGTCTGTTCGAGATTGCGCAGCGCCAGCGCGCGAATACCGTACTTGCGGTGAATCACCTCGCCCTGCTCGGTGATACGCAACACACCCGCTACCGAACCACGCGGTGACGACATCAACGCCGGTGCAATGCGCGAGCCACCACGACTGGCGGAACCGCCGCGGCCGTGGAAGAACGACAGCCGGATACCCGCTGCCGAAGCGACCTCAAGCAACTCCACTTGCGCCCGCTGAAGGCCCCAACGCGAGGCCAGCGTACCGCCATCCTTGCCGCTATCGGAGTAGCCCAGCATTACCCACTGGCGATCGCCACGCGAGGCGAGATGCGCGCGATAAACGGGATCGTCGAGCAAGGCGCGCAAGGTGTCGGGCGCACTGGTCAGGTCGTCCACCGTTTCGAATAGCGGTGCGATATCCAACGGTACCTTATCGTCCTGGACCAAGCCGCCGTAGCGCGCCAGCGCCAGTACGGCGAGCACATCTGCCGCCGAACGCGCCATGCTGATGATGTATAGAC
>DASXND010000024.1:0-3313 GCA_036495265.1 Dyella sp. | reverse complement strand
TCGTAGCCGCTGGAGACGTTGCCGAACACGCCGGAGATATTGATCGAGCGCGTGTAAGCCAGATGGTGCGTCTGGGTCAGCGCCTCGTCACTCCAGTTGCCCAAGGTGTTGAAGCCCCAGTTCTCCAGACGATCGAGCGTGCGCACACGCCATGCCTGTCGCCAGTGCCGGCCATCGGACAGGAACAGGTTGGCGGAATAGAAATCGAACCAGCGCCCGTGATTGAAACCGAGGCCTGCCGACGCGCCCTGCTCACCCTGGCGCTTGCCGTCGGTGCCGTAGAACGGCGCCCAACGACCGCTATCGCGAGGAAGTTCCTTGAACATGAACTCGCGGCCTTCGATAAAGGTGCGCCCACCGTCATCGTCGACGACATTCACGCCCAGCGAGAAGAATGCGTGACCCTCGGGCGTGACCAATTGCCAGCGACCATCGCGACGCTCGCTACGAAACCAACCACTGGCCTTGAATGCAGGCACGTCCGTGCGGCCGCCGTAGCGGTCGAAACCCCTGCGCGCAGCCGGCGGCGCAGCAGGCTCATGCGCTAGCTTCCCGTGTCGACCACGCAGCGCGTCGTCGGAATCGACCTTGCCCGGCCATTGCCCGCGCGTGTACTGGCCCCATGCATCGACGATACCGGTATAGGCATCACGCAACTCATGTTCGCCCCTGGACGTATCGAGCCTGCCGAACAGCAGAGTCTGTGGGGCGGTCGGCGACGGCGTGCCCAGACGCACGGCCTTGACGTGCGCCAGGTCGATGGAACCCTCCACCGTGGTGGCCAGCAGGATGCGCTGGCTGCCTGCCATATAGGGCATCGGCGGCCCCGCCTGCATGCCCATCGCCCGCGGCGAGGTGGCGTGCAAGGGCACCACCAGCGTTTGCGGCGGACCGGCCGGCACGGCGACGGTGGCGTGGAGATGCTGCCCCGTTTGGCTACCGTCGATATCCACCGTGAGCGTCACCGCCCACTGCATCGCGTTCTGCATGTCCACACGCAGCGCGCCTTCCTTCGACCAGTCCCAATCGCCCTGGCTCAGCGACACCACCAATTGCGGCTGCGGCGACGGCTCGAAGGTGTACTTCTGCAGCGACATGCCACTGACCGTCACCGGCGCGCCATCGCGCCTCACCTGGTCGAGCTTGGTCTGCGTGGTTGGCTTGGTGGGCGCAGCAGGTGCGGCCGGGGTCGGCGTGCTGCGACTGAGATCGGCCCGGTCGGTATCTGTGCCCGAATGACAGGCTGCCAATGCGAACAGGCAAGACGTGACGATGGCAATCCGTTTCATCGGCGACTCAAGCACAAGGAAATAGCGGCAGTATGCCTGCACCAACTGAAGGCTGCCTTGCCGTGAGAAATCACGCCCTCTGCTGCCACGCACGCCACGCGTAATACACCGGCACGCCCGCGAGGATCAGCAACAGGCTCATGCCTGCATCACCCGGCGAATGGTACGTGGTGGCCACGATCACACCCAGCACGGTGCATACGAACAGCAGAGGCAGCAGGGGATAGAACGGTACGCGGTACGGCGAAGGTTCGTTCTTAAAGTGGTGCCGGTACCAGAACAACGTGGCGATGCCGAAGGCGTGCGATAGCCATTCGCCGACCGTGGTGTAGTCGAGCAACTGGCCGAAGCTGCCGGACAGCACCAGCACGATGGCCCAGGCACCAAGAACGGCCAGGGCCATCTGCGGCGCGCGCGAGCGCGCATCGATCCGTCCCACGGCGCGGAAGAACATGCCGTCTGCGCCCATCGTCTGCAACACGCGCGCGCCACCGGCGATCGCGATGCTGCAGTAGCCAAAGGTGGAGCAGGCAATGCCCACGGCGATCAGGCGCGCGCCATGCTCGCCGAACAGCTTGCGCATCAGATCGGCGGCCGGCGCCTGACTCGCGGCCAACCCGGCGTGACCCAGTCCGGCCAAGTAGGCGAAATTGACCAGCACATAGCAGACCACGACGCCGCCCAGGCCCAGGCCCAGCGCACGCGGCAAGGTACGCTGCGGTTCGCGCACCTCACCGGCCAGGTCGTTGAGGTAGTGGAAGCCACCATAGGTGAACAACACCGGCAGCAAGGCGCCGAGGAGTGCCCCCGGTGGCAGCGGATGGGTCGTGTCCGGCGCCAGCACCGAACCCAGCTGCCCACGCGCCAGCACCAAACCCACCACCACCAGCAGCACGATGGCCGTGAGCTTGAGCAGGGTGAACAGGTTCTGCATGCGCGCGCCGGCTTTGACGCCGAAGAAATTCACGCCCACGATAAACGTGATGGCACCCGCCGCGATCGGCTTCACCCACAGCAGGGGCAAGCCGACGGCTGCGCAGAAGTAGTCCGCAAACGTGGTGGCCACCGCCGCCACGCTGCCGGGATAGTTGATCAGCGCCATGGTCCAGCCGAACAGGAACGCCGGCAGCTGCCCAAACGCCTCACGCAGATAGATATAGACACCACCCGCCTGCGGCCGCCGCGCGCCGAGCTCGGCATAGCAGAGCACCCCTGCCAGGGTCAGCAGGCCGCCCACCGCCCACAGGGTCAGCAGTTGGGCCCCGGACGATGTGCGCTCGGCCACGGTGGAGGCACTGCGAAAAATGCCGGCGCCGATGACGCCGCCGATCACGATGGCGGCAGCGTCCCAGGTGCCCAGGCGGCGCAGATAGGCGGGAGAGGTCTCGGCAGTCATGGTGCGGAACGGCTTCCTTCACATCCGATACGAAGGACGGACGATAGCCGACTGCGGCAGCCACTTCGACATGAAGCTGTAACACGTTGATCACGGACGGGACTCCTGCCGACGGCCAGTGGCCAGCCATCCGTCCGGCATGGCGCCCTCCACGCCGATGACGATCGGCCGGCGACCGCCGTCTCACGGACCACTTCATCTCGCCTCAGTAATTCTTCGGACGCGCGCGAAACGGCTCGAGCGCATAGTGCCCACTTCCCCGCCACGTTCATGTCGGCCAGAGGTTTCGACCGACGATCTCCCTGGAGGCGTCATGAATACCGCCGCTAACGATGTTCGACCCGAAGACGACAAGGTCCTGAGTGGGTTTATCGAATGCGACCGCGAGTTGATTGCCGCGGCACGCAAGATCAGGGTGTTGAAGGCGATCGACTGGCCGGTCGAGCTGGAGGACAGCTTTCTGCGGGGATACGAGCGCGGCAATCCGGTACTGCCACAACCGCCCGTGCGGCATCCTGATCTCAGCAGCGAAATGGCGGCACTGAAGGCCATCATGGCCAAGCTCGATCGCGGCCACCCGATCGGCGACTGGCTGTTCAAGACGGCATGGAGTTATGTCACGGCAGCC
>DASXND010000023.1:0-1765 GCA_036495265.1 Dyella sp. | reverse complement strand
GCCAAAGTTCGATCCACCGATTCATATCCGCCAGCCGCTTCGCCTCGTCATCGCGCATGTTCATGCCGATGGCCACGCCCGCGACGTGGCCCGTGGGGTCCAGCAGGATCAAGGTGGGGTAGGTGCTGACGCCCAGGGTATCGATCAACGCCTGCCCGTCATGGAGGATGGGCCAGGCAAAGCCGCGGCCGCTGGCGAACTGACGCGCCGTTTGCGCATCCTCATAGGTGATCGCGACGACGTTCATATCGCCGTGCTGGCGTGCAAAGGCGTTGAGCGTTGGCACTTCGGCAATGCATGGCGCGCAATCGGCGAAAAAGAAACTGATCAGCGTGTAGCGGCCCTGGTACGAGCCCGATCGTTGTGTGCCGCCCTGCAGTGCCGGCAGCTCGAACGGCGGAAACGCATCGCCGCGCTTGACCGCGAATCGCCCGGGTTGTCCCGGTGTGCGGATGCGCAGCACGGCGGCGCCCGCCTCGCCGTCCTTGGTGCTGCTATAGGTCTTGCCGTCGCCCAGCAGTCGGGCGAAGGCGGCGTAGTCGATGGGCGCACCGGCGGTATCGAGATAGCGCACGGAAGGCGACGAGCCCAGTTGCAGCGACGCGACCAGGCGTTGCTCCTCGTCATGGCCCGGTGCGGCATGCAGCGGGGCCGTGAACAGCGCCAGAAACAACCATCCGAGGAGATGCGATGGACGCCGCATGGGAATCTCCAGGGAAGTCCGGGCCGGTGCGGACGCACCGGCCCGATAACGCGATTACTCGCCGATGGTCAGCAGCGACGCATTGCCGCCAGCCGCCGTGGTGTTGATGGTAAGCGTGCGCTCGCCGGCGAAACGCAGCAGGTAATGCGGGCCGCCCGCCTTCGGGCCGGTGCCGGACAGGCCTTCGCCGCCGAACGGCTGCACGCCGACCACCGCACCGATCTGATTGCGGTTGACATAGCAGTTGCCCACGCGCGCACGGCTCTGGATGTACTCCACGGTGTCGTCGATGCGGCTGTGGATGCCCAGGGTGAGACCGTAGCCGGTGGCGTTGATCTCATCGACCACCTTGCTCAGCTCGTCGCCCTTCCAGCGGATCACGTGCAGCACCGGACCGAACACTTCGCGGGTGAGCGTGGCCAGCGAGGGAATCTCGTAGGCGCGCGGCGCGAAGAAAGTGCCGTTGCCGGTCGTGGCCGGGTCGAGTGCGACTTCGCCGATCTTCTTCGCTTCCTTGTCCATGCGCGCGGCGTGGTCGACCAGGATCTGCTTGGCGTCCTCGTCGATCACCGGGCCCACGTCGGTGGACAGCTGGCCCGGGTCGCCCACTTTCAGCTCAGCCATGGCGCCGGCGAGCATCGCGCAGACCTTGTCGGCGATGTCTTCCTGCACGTACAGCACGCGCGCGGCCGAGCAACGCTGGCCGGCGGACTGGAAGGCGGAGGCGACCACGTCCTTGACGATCTGTTCGGGCAGGGCCGAGGAGTCGGCGATCATCGCGTTCTGGCCGCCGGTTTCGGCGACCAGCGCAGCGATCGGCGCATTGCGGGCGGCGAGGGCGCGATTGATCGCCCAGGCGGTTTCGGTGGAGCCGGTGAAAGCCACGCCAGACACACGCGGATCACGCGTGAGCGCGGCACCGACGGTGGCGCCGTCACCGGGCAGGAACTGCAGCACCTCGGCCGGCACGCCGGCATCCTGCAACAGCTTCACCGCGGCGTAGCCGATCAGGCTGGTCTGTTCGGCCGGCTTGGCGATCACCGCATTGCCGGCAGCCAGCGC
>DASXND010000022.1:0-1530 GCA_036495265.1 Dyella sp. | reverse complement strand
CCGACTTGGTTCGAACGGCCGAGCGCCGAACATCCCTTTGTTACCCACGACGTCCACTGCGACGACTGATCAACCAGGAAACACCATGAGTCTCAAGGCAGCATTTATCGGGCTCGGCGCCATGGGCACGCCGATGGCAGGACATCTGAAGGCACACGGCCTGCTTCATGCAGTAGCCAGCCGCACCCAGGCCAACGCCGATGCCGTGGCGAAAGCGTTGGGCGTCATCGCGCCGCCGCTGGCCGAGCTTGCTGCGCAGTGCGATGTGATCGCGCTGTGCGTCACCGCCGACGCCGACGTGCTCGGCACGATCGACGCGCTTGCTCCGCATCTCAAGGCGGGCGCCATCGTGGTGGATCATTCCACCGTGGCACCCGACACGGCCAAGCAGGCTGCCGCACGATTGGCCGCGGTCGGTGCGCGCTTTCTCGACGCACCGGTATCCGGCGGCGTGGAAGGTGCGAGAAACGGCAAGCTATCGGTGATGGTGGGTGGCGATGCCGACGTGCTCGAACGCGCCCGTCCGGTACTGGAAGCCTATGCGTTGCGCATTACACATCTGGGCGCCGTCGGCGCCGGCCAGGCGACCAAGGCCGTGAACCAGGTGCTGGTGGCGGGCATCGCGCAAGGCGTGTGCGAAGGCCTCGCGCTCGCCGAAGCCCTGGGCCTCGATCCCGAACGCCTGCTGCCCACGCTTGGGGCCGGCGCAGCCGGCAACTGGTTTCTGGAAAAGCGCGGCGCCACCATGCTGCGCAACGAGTTCAGCGTCGGCTTCAAGCTGGGCCTGCTGCACAAGGACTTGGGGATCGTGCAGCGCATTGCCGAAGGTGCCGGTACCAGCCGCAACGTGATCGAACGCTCGCTGGCCGACTACGCGGAACTGATGAGCCAGGGCTATGGCGACGATGACATTTCGGCGTTGATTCGTTTGAAGCGCAAGAGCTAAGTTGTACCGCGGGGAGGCCTGAAAAAGGCCTTTTCTCGTCATCCCAGCTTGACCAGCCCTTCGGCTGTTGAGAGCCGCTGGGATGACGACTTCGTTCAGACAACCCCTGGCGTTTCGAAAAAAAGGCCGTGTCGGGAGACACGGCCTTTCTTGTTTCGCCGAGTGCAGAAGATGCCTTACTTGCCTTCCTTCAACGCAATCGCATTGATGCCGGCCGAAGCGAGGCGCTGCTTGGCGGTTTCCAGTTCGGTGGCCGAGTGGAACGGGCCGAGGCGTACGCGGTTGTAGGTCTGGCCGTTGACGTTGACGGCGGCGACATTGGCGACGAAACCCTGCATGGCGAGCTTGGCCTTGAGCGTCTCAGCATCGGACGGGCTCGGGAACGCGCCGACCTGCAACAGGTAGCCACTCGCACCGGCTGCCGGCGCCGGCGCTTTCACTGCTGCCTCCGGGGCGGCGGTAATGGCCTCGGCGACCGCGACCGGCGCATTCACCGGTTTCTGGGCGGCCTGCTGCTGGGCAGCGCTCTGGGCCTCCTGCTGGGCCTGCTGCTTCTGCTGCTGCTCGGCCTTCGCCTGGGCGCT
>DASXND010000021.1:0-13224 GCA_036495265.1 Dyella sp. | reverse complement strand
AGGCCTATGTGCGGCACCCGACCGACGCGCCGCATGTTCGCGATTTCATGCAGCACCGGCTTCCCGGCGTGCCCGTCCTGCTGCTGCACGGTGACGTCTGCCGGCAGGAGTTGCTGGTGGAAATCGACGGCTGGCGTTACGTCTAGACGTCCTACCCAGGCCAGCCACCGGGCGCGTGGCAAGCGTTAAAAGCCTGCCTGAAACTGCTGACCAGGAATTTCGCCAAGGGCGCCTTCGCCGCTGGCAACGCAGCGTAGATATCGGCCACCGACAAGTCACCCTTCTGGCTGTCCATCGCGGCAATGGGCACGCTGCTCAGCACGGCTGCATGCACCAGTAGGCCTCCCGCTCGATACCGAAATAGCGCCGTGCAGTCGTCCGGAAGCGACTGCCAGCTCAAGGCGGGATTGGTCTGCCCCCGCCGCGCGGCGGGGGTGTCCATCAAGGACGTCAGATGCTCGCTGGCGCCTGGCAACAGACCTTCGGCCTCCTCCAGCAGGCAGCCTAGACAGGCTGGGACGACCGTGTAGCTCAACCAGCCCGATGACGCCCCGTCTGGCGCCACGAAGGTATAGACGGTACCGCCATCGGCCCCGATGGCGGCGCGCTGCAGGTGCCAGCCTGTCGGCACCGGCATCCAGCCCACCAGCCCGCCATAGAACCATTGCAGCTCTTTCGATTCAGCAGGCGGCGCCGGCGGGAGGGTCGGCAAGTGTGCGAGGGCCGGCTTGACCCAATCCCCGGTACCCGAGCGAACGTCGATCAAGGTGACCGGCACGTCATCGAAAGAGGATGCCTGCAACACGTAATCCACACCCGGCTCTGATCTCTGCTCCGGCGCCACAGGCAAGTCGCGCACGCCCTCCGTGGCATGTAGCAGGGGCGTGAAGAGCCATCCGCACAAAACGATGGCGCCAACCATGAAGCCGATACGAAAACGAAAGAACACGTGTCGCTCCCTGTCACTAAGCGAGTTTGATCATGACAAAACCGTGCGTGAGGCCGAACGGGGCTACGGGTGGCTATAGGTGGGATCGAGGCTGGCCAGGAAGCCGTCCACTTCGTCATGCAGATACGGGTTCGCGACGCCCTTTTGTTCCTTGGCCGTCGTCTCTGCGTGGACAGGAACGGCCTGCAGCAACTTGCCCGTGGCCGAATCGAACACGTAGATAGTGGCGGAATAGCCAATCGCCGGTGCGGTATTGCCGCCCTGCTTGTACATCGAGGTTAGCGTATAGCTGGGTTTCATCCAGGGCTGGTAGTGGACCGCCAGGCGATAGGGCAACGCTTGTTCCTTCACGCGCGAAGGCTGTCCGTCCTTAAACGGGCCGTCAGCCGGGTCGGCGTTGCGCAGGGTGATATGCCGGTCGCTCGCCCACTCGCCAAACCAGTTCTCGACATTGCCGCAATTGACGGTGTCACTGGTGCACGCCAGATAAAACGTGAAGCGCGGACTCGCGTCCGCGTTGAACAGCTGCAGGGAATGCAGGTTCTGTTGTGCCGTGGGATCGACGACCGGACCCGCTGTAACGCAGCCCTGCAGGACCACCATGACGAGCGTAGCCACCACCGCCTTCTGAATGCCCATCGCATGCTCCGTTGCCAACAAACGAGAGTTTGCAAAACGCTTACGGGATGAAACGAGACTGCGGAACTGCAGGTTGAAATGGACGGCTAATCCCAGAGATCACACCCCGGCTTACTCTGGCCGAAGTGACGACGACTGGATAGTGCTGGTCATTTCTTGGTCGGGCGGTGCCAGCCCTCAAGCGTTACCTGACGAGCCCGTGTCAGGGTCAACTCGCCGGCCGGCGCATCCTTGCCGATCACCGAGCCCGCGCCAATGGTCGCCTGGGCACCGATGCTCACCGGCGCCACCAAGGCGCTGTTCGAACCGATGAAGGCACCATCGCCGATCGTGGTGAGGCTCTTGTTCACGCCGTCGTAGTTGCAGGTGATGGTGCCGGCGCCGATGTTCACGCCGCTGCCGATCACCGTGTCGCCGAGGTAGCTCAGGTGATTGGCCTTGCTGCCCTCGCCGAGTTGCGCCTTCTTGGTCTCGACAAAGTTGCCGATATGCACGCCGGCAGCCAGTTCGGTACCCGGGCGCAAGCGCGCATACGGACCGATGATGCAGGGACCGTGCGTCACCACGCCCTCCAGATCGCAGTGCGAATGCACGACGGTGCCGGCGGCAAGACGCACATCCTTCAAGCGCGTGAAGGCGCCAATCCGGACATCCTCGCCCAGCAACACCTCACCCTCGAGTATGACGTCGATATCGATATCGACGTCCGAACCCGCGGTCACCGTGCCGCGCACATCGATGCGCGAAGGATCGGCGATGCGCACGCCCTCCAGCGCCAGTGCCTTGGCGGCGCGCAATCGATACTGCGCCTCGAGCTCGGCCAGCTGCCAGGGATTATTGGCGCCGGCCGCCTCGTATTCGTCCTCGCATTCCACGCAGGCGGCCGCGCGATTCTCGGCAGCGGCCATGGCGAAGATATCGGTGAGGTAGTACTCGCCTTGCGCGTTGTTGCGATCCAGTTTGGACGTCCAACGCTTCAGGGCCACCGCCTCGGCGGCGACAATGCCGGTGTTGATGAGATTGACGGCGCGCTGGCTGTCGTCGGCATCCTTTTCTTCCACCACCGCGCGCACGAAGCCATTGCCGTCGCGCAGTACGCGTCCATAACCCTGCGGATCGGCGACGCGGGTAGCGAGCAGGCTGACCGTGCCTTCGGCGCTGACCAGGCGTTGCAGGGTTTGTGCACGTGTCAGCGGCACGTCGCCATACAGCACCAGCACGGTGGCATCGTCCGGGACATCGAGCAGCGCTTCACGGACGGCGTGCCCGGTGCCCAGCCGCTGCGATTGCAACACCCAACGCAGATCGGCCTGGCCCTCGAACGCGGCCCGCACCTGGTCACCGCCATGGCCGTAAACCAGGTGGATGACCTGTGGCTGCAAGGCGCGGGCGGCCTCGAGCACGTGCGCCAGCAACGGGCGGCCGGCCAACGGCATCAGCACCTTGGCCTTTTTGGACTTCATGCGCTTGCCTTCGCCGGCGGCGAGGACAATGACGTGCAGGGGGGCATTCTTGATCATGGGCTGGCCCGTCGTGGCTAGCGGCGGAGCATAGCAGCCGCCAGATGGAGAACCTCGGACATGGTTGGGCGCGAAAGCGGCTAGCGGGCGCCGGCGGCGTTGGCGTCGGTTATCGGCTTGCCGTCTTTCCAGGCGAAGCGAAACACATAGGCCGCGCTGAACGGGCGCGCGTCGCTGTCGACCGTATGTTCGTTGCCGTTGGCATCGGCCGCCCAGCGGCTGATCAGCAAGGGCTCGAAAGTCCACTGCATGGCCGCCTCGCGGACGGCATCCGCGAAGAGTCGGCCCTGCGGATCGACCTGTGCTTCATCGGCGATGCGTACCTCGCTCACCTTGCCTGCGGCACTGACGATCAACAGTGCCTCAACTTCGACGGGTGGAAGTCCGGACGAGAGCAATGCCGGCGGATAGATCGGTGCCGCGTGCGCACTAGGTACAGCACCCGTGGAAATCTCCCCCGTTGCCAGCTGGTAGTGCTGCATGCCGTCCTTGGCGACGGCGCGATAGGAAGTATCGCCCTGCGGCGACGGCCGCGCGGGTGCGGGAGCGGGTGCGGTAGCGCAACCCGCCAGCACGGTAGCGATGGCAGCAAGAGCCCATCCCAGTAACGGCCGATAGCTTGCCTGGCGAACCGACTTCACGTCCATGCGTCGTCCTCTCCCGTGGGGTAGGCGCAGCATAAACAAAAACGCCGGCCTGTTGGCCGGCGTCTCGTGTCCAGCCCGTGCAACACGCACGGGTGGGCGGGGTCTTAGTGCTTGAGCGTCTTGCGCAGACGCTCCAGCGCCTGCAGCTGGGTGAGCGCCTGGGCGAGCTTGGCCTGGGCGTCGGCAATCTCCACCGCGTCCGTGCGATTGGCCAGGGCGTCTTCGGCTTCGCGCTTGGCAGCCAGCGCAGCGGCTTCGTCGATGTCCTCGGAGCGAATCGCCGAATCCGCCAGCACGGTAACGCTCTCCGGCTGCACTTCGAGAATGCCACCGCCGGTGATCGAGATATCGACCTTTTCACCGTTCGACTGGGTAACGACGACCTTGCCCGGCTTCAGACGGGTGATCAGCGGCGCATGGCGCGGCGTGATGCCCAGCTCGCCGATCTCGCCGGTGGCAACGACCATCGTCGCCTCGCCCGAGTAGATCTCGGCTTCGGCACTGACGACTTCGACGCGAATGGTGTGGCTCATAACGAAGATTCCGGATGCTTAAAGGCGACGGGCGGACCGGAGGGTCCGCCCTGAGGGATCAGGCGGCCTTCTTGGCGCCCATTTCCTCGGCCTTCTTGATGGCCTCGTCGATGCCGCCGACCATGTAGAACGCCTGCTCCGGCAGGTGGTCCGCTTCGCCGTCGACGATCATCTTGAAGCCGCGGATGGTTTCCTTCAGCGGCACGTACTTGCCCGGCGAGCCGGTGAACACTTCGGCCACGTGGAACGGCTGCGAGAAGAAGCGCTCGATCTTGCGCGCGCGCGACACGGCCTGCTTGTCTTCTTCCGACAGCTCGTCCATGCCCAGGATCGCGATGATGTCCTTGAGCTCCTTGTAGCGCTGCAGCGTACCCTGCACGCGACGGGCCACGTCGTAGTGCTCGGCGCCGATCACATTCGGATCGAGCTGGCGGCTGGTGGAGTCCAGCGGATCCACGGCCGGGTAGATACCCAGCGAGGCGATGTTACGCGAGAGCACCACGGTCGCATCCAAGTGGGCGAAGGTGGTCGCCGGCGACGGATCGGTAAGGTCATCCGCGGGCACGTACACGGCCTGGATCGAGGTGATCGAACCGGTCTTGGTCGAGGTGATGCGCTCCTGCAGGACGCCCATTTCCTCGGCCAGCGTCGGCTGGTAGCCCACGGCCGACGGCATACGGCCGAGCAGCGCGGACACTTCGGTACCGGCCAGCGTGTAGCGGTAGATGTTGTCGACGAACAGCAACACGTCCTTGCCCCTGCCGTGCTCGTCCTTCTCGTCGCGGAAGTACTCGGCCATGGTCAGGCCGGTCAGCGCCACGCGCAGACGGTTGCCCGGCGGCTCGTTCATCTGGCCGTACACCATCGCGACCTTGTCGAGAACGTTGGAGTCCTTCATCTCGTGGTAGAAGTCGTTGCCCTCACAGGTACGCTCACCCACGCCGGCAAACACGGACAGACCCGCGTGCGCCTTGGCGATGTTGTTGATCAGTTCCATCATGTTCACGGTCTTGCCCACGCCGGCGCCGCCGAACAGGCCAACCTTGCCGCCCTTGGCGAACGGGCACATCAGGTCGATGACCTTGATCCCGGTTTCCAGCAGGTCGTTCGCAGCCGCCTGGTCGTCGTAGCTCGGCGCTTCGCGATGGATGACCCAACGATCCTGCTCGCCGATCGGACCGGCTTCGTCGATCGGGTTGCCGAGCACGTCCATGATGCGGCCCAAGGTGGCCTTGCCGACCGGCACCTTGATGCCTTCGCCGGTGTTGCGCGCCGCGAGGCCGCGCTTCAGCCCAGCGGAGGAACCGAGGGCGATGGTACGAACGACGCCGTCACCCAGCACCTGCTGGACTTCCAGCGTGATGTCGGTGCCGTCGATCTTCAGCGCGTCGTAAACCTGCGGCACCTGATCGCGCGGGAATTCCACGTCGATGACCGCGCCGATGATCTGTACAACTTTGCCCTGACTCATGGATGTGCTCCGGATGGATCTTTTAAGGTTTATTGCGGCGCCGCTTTGCGTCGCCATGAATTATTCGAAGTGCTACAGCGGTTACACCGCTGCGGCGCCGCCTACGATTTCGGAAATTTCCTGGGTGATCGCGGCCTGACGCGCCTTGTTGTAAATCAGCGTCAGCTCACCGATCACCTTGTTCGCGTTATCCGACGCGCTCTTCATCGCGACCATGCGTGCCGCATGCTCGCTGGCGAGATTCTCCAGCACGCCCTGATAGACGACCGACTCGATGTAGCGAATCATCACGTGCTCGAGCACGGTGGCGGCATCGGGTTCGTAGATGTAGTCCCAGTCGTGCTTCTGTTCCAGCTTCACCCCAGCCACCGAATACGGCGTGGCCGAGCCCGACTCGTCGGAGGCGGCCAGTTCCTGGGCCATCACCGGCAGCGGCAGCAAGGCGTGCACGGCCGGCTTCTGCGTCATGGTGTTGATGAAGACGTTGTGGGCCAGGAACACGCGGTCGAGCTTGCCTGCCAGGTAGCCGTCGAGCGCGACTTTGATCGCGCCAATCAGGTTATCAAGCTTGGGCTTCTCGCCGAGGTGGCCGACGCTGCCGATCAGGTTGACGCCCTTGATGCGGCGGAAGAACTGGTTCGCCTTCTGGCCGATCGCCACCACGTCCACTTCCACGCCCTGGTCCTGCCATTCGCGGATGGCCGGCAGCATGAGGCGGAACAGGTTGGAGTTCAGGCCGCCGCACAGGCCACGATCCGTGGTGATGACCACGTAGCCCACGCGCTTGACGGTCTCACGCTCCTGCAGGAACGGATGATTGAACTCGGTGTTGGCCTGGGCCACGTGCGCGATCACCTTGCGCATCGCACGCGCATAGGGGCGCGAGGCCTTCATCAGATCCTGAGCCTTGCGGATCTTCGAGGCCGAGACCATTTCGAGCGCGCGCGTCACCTTGCGCATGTTCTGCGTGCTCTTGATCTTGGTTTTGATTTCGCGTCCGCTTGCCACGTTTGCCTCAACCTGTTGGGTTATTGCGATCCCGACCCTTCGGCCGGAGTGCTGTACAGCCGCTCAACCAGCGGCTGTACACCCTTTATTGCTTACCAGCTACCGGTCTTCTTGTACTCGTCGAGCGAGGTCTTGAAGACGCCTTCGATTTCATTGTTCCAGTCACCGGTGGCGACGATCTTCTTCATCAGCTCGCCGTGGTTCTGGTGCATGAACGCGTGCAGGCCCTTCTCGAACGGCAGCACCTTGTTCACCGGCAGGTCGTCGAGGTAACCCTTCTCGGCGGCGTACACCGACAGGGCAAGCTCGGCAATCGACAGCGGGGCATACTGAGCCTGCTTCATCAGCTCGGTCACGCGCGTGCCGCGGTCCAGCTGGGCGCGGGTGGCCGGGTCGAGGTCCGAAGCGAACTGCGCGAACGCAGCCAGCTCGCGGAACTGCGCCAGGGCCAGCTTCACGCCGCCGGACAGCTTCTTGACGATCTTGGTCTGGGCGGCACCACCGACGCGCGACACCGAGATACCGGCGTTCACGGCCGGGCGGATGCCGGCGTTGAACAGGTCGGTTTCCAGGAAGATCTGGCCATCGGTGATCGAGATCACGTTGGTCGGCACGAAGGCGGAGACGTCGCCGGCCTGGGTCTCGATGATCGGCAGCGCGGTCAGCGAGCCGGTCTTGCCCTTCACTTCGCCGTTGGTGAACTTCTCGACGTACTCCTCGGAGACGCGAGCAGCGCGCTCGAGCAGACGGGAGTGGAGATAGAACACGTCGCCCGGATAGGCTTCACGGCCCGGCGGACGCTTCAGCAGCAGCGAGATCTGGCGGTAGGCCACGGCATGCTTGGACAGATCGTCATAGATGATCAGCGCGTCTTCGCCGCGATCGAGGAAGAACTCGCCCATGGCGCAGCCCGAATAGGGCGCAGCGTACTGCAGCGCGGCCGACTCGGAAGCGGAAGCCACCACGATGATGGTGTTGGCCAGCGCGCCGTTCTCTTCGAGCTTGCGCACCACGTTGGCGATCGACGAACGCTTCTGCCCGATGGCCACGTAGATGCACTTAATGCCGGAATCTTTCTGGTTGATGATCGCGTCGATGGCCAGCGCGGTCTTGCCGGTCTGGCGGTCGCCGATGATCAGCTCGCGCTGGCCGCGGCCGATCGGGATCATCGAGTCGACGGACTTGTAGCCAGTCTGCACCGGCTGGTCGACCGACTTACGCCAGATCACGCCCGGAGCGACCTTCTCGATCGGCGAACTGTGCGGCGTATTGATCGGGCCCTTGCCGTCGATCGGGTTGCCGAGCGCGTCGACGACGCGTCCGAGCAAGGCCGGGCCGACCGGCACTTCGAGGATGCGGCCGGTGGTCTTGGCCACGTCGCCTTCGCGCAGATGCTGGTATTCGCCCAGCACCACGGCGCCGACCGAGTCACGCTCGAGGTTCAGCGCCAGCGCATAGGAGTTGCCCGGCAGTTCGATCATTTCGCCCTGCATCACGTCGGCCAGGCCGTAGATGCGCACGATGCCGTCGGACACGCTGATGATCGTGCCTTCGTTGCGTGCCTCCGCGCCGAGCTTGACCTGCTCAATGCGGTTCTTGATCAGTTCGCTGATCTCGGACGGATTCAAAGTCGTGCTGGACATGGTGGTTATCCTGAAGAATTTGTTTTCTCAAGAGTCCGGCCATGGATGGCCGGTTTTTGCTCTTCGCGAGTGGACTTCGCGTGAAACTAACTGGAGAGGAGTGAGTAGTGAGTAAGCGTGGTGGTGGTTGCTTTCCACTCGTTTCTCACTGTCTCTCCACGGTGCATCTGCTGTTAACGCGCCAAACTGCTGGCCAACTTGGCCAGGCGGCCGCGGGCGGAGCCATCAATCACTTCACTGCCGGTATCGATCACCACGCCGGCAAGCAACGCGGCATCGATCCGGGTTTCCAGTTCGATCTCGCGCTTGAAACGGTGCTTCAGCGATGCCTTGAGCTGCTCGGCCTGCGCCGTGTCCAGCGCCATCGCGCTGGTCACCTTGACCAGCAGCTGCGACTCGGACTCACGCTTGAACGCCTCATACAGCTCGGCCACTTCCGGCAACAGCGCCAAGCGGCGCTGCTCGGCCATTTCGCCGAGGAACTGTGCAAACGGTGCATCGGCAGCCATGCCGCTCGGAAGATGCAGCGCAACCAGCTGTGCCGGCAGCACACGCGGGTCGGTGCTGAGGCCTGACACGCGGGCATCACTCGCGACCGCGGCAGCGAATGCGAGCGCCTGCGACCACGCAGTCAACGAACCGGCCGCATGCGCCAATTCAAAGGCAGCGCGGGCGTACGGTCGAGCGAGGGTGATTGCCTGTGCCATCGGTCAGATCTCGGTTGCGAGCTGGTCGAGCAACGCCTTGTGCGTCGACGGGTCGATCTCGCGCTGCACGATCTTGCTGGCGCCCTGCACGGCCAGTGCACCCACCTGCTGGCGCAGCTGGTCGCGGGCACGCTGCGCCATCGACGCGATATCGTCCTGCGCCGAAGACTTCAGCCGGTTGATCTCGGTGATCGCTTCGGCACGGGCCTTATCGATGATCTGATTGGCCTGCTGCTGGGCCCTGTCGATGATCTCGGAAGCTTGCTGGCGTGCCACCTTGATCTCGGCCGCGACCTTGTGGTCAGCGTCCTTCAGCTCGGCGTGCGCGCGCTCGGCGGCATTGAGGCCCTCGGCGATCTTGATCTGCCGATCCTCAATCGCCTTGTTGATGTGCGGCCAAATGAAGTGGACGCAGAACCAGATCAGGATGGCGAACGAAATCATTTCGCCAATCAAGGTCGCGTTGAAATCCATCGCTGCGTTACCTGTAGTTGCTGTGTATTACGAGCAAGTACGCCGAAGCGTCGTTGCGGAAATGCGGCGCCGCCGAAGCGGCGCCATAAACCACCGGATTAGTGACCAGCTGCAGCCGTGGCAGCGCTCATCACGTTCGACAGCAGCGGGTTCGCCACGGCGAAGTACATCGCCAGCGCCACGCCGATCAGGAACGCCGCGTCGATCAGGCCGGCGAGCAGGAACATGCGGCCCTGCAGCAGCGGCACCAGCTCCGGCTGACGGGCAGCGGCCTCGAGGAACTTCGAACCCATGACGCCGATACCGATACAGGCACCGAGTGCACCGAGACCGATGATCAGACCCAGCGCGATGGCGGTGAAGGACTGCACTTGAGCAATATGAGCGATGAGTTCCACGACGGTCTCCTGAGAAATTTAATCTAAAAAGTCAAAATGGTTTAAATGGAAAATTCGAATGCACGAATCAGTGGTGATCGTGCGCCATCGAGATGTACACGATCGTCAGCACCATGAAAATGAAGGCCTGGATGCCGATGATCAGGATATGGAACACGCCCCACACCGTGTAACCGATGATGCCGGCGCCAAACAGCGCCGCGCCAGCCAGGCCGGCGCCGGCACTGAACAGGCCGGCGATCAGCATGAACACCAGCTCGCCCGCGTACATGTTGCCGAACAGTCGCATCGCCAGGCTCACCGGCTTGGACAGCAGCTCGACGACGTTGAGCAGAAAATTGGGGATCCACAGCACCGGATGCTTGCCGAACGGCGCGGTGAACAGCTCGTGCATATAGCCGTTGAAACCCTTCGCCTTGAAGCTGTAGAAGATGATCAGCACGAACACGGTCAGCGACATCGCGAACGTCATGTTGATGTCGGCGGTCGGCACGGAGCGGAAATGGCCGAGGCCAAATTTCGCGGTGATCCACGGCAGCAGATCCACCGGCAGCAGATCCATCGCGTTCATCAGAAACACCCAGACGAACACGGTCAGCGCCAGCGGCCCGAGAAAACGGCGGTCGCCATGGAACACGTCCTTGACCTGGCCATCGACGAATTCGAGCACCAGCTCGACAAACGCCTGGCCCTTGCCCGGCACGCCCGGCGTGGCTTTGCGCGCCATCAGCCAGAACAGCAGGCAGAAGACCATGCCCAGCACCAGCGACACGGCGACCGAGTCGATATGCACTGCCCAGAAGCCACCCGGACTTGCCTGCGGACGCAGGTGGGTCAGATGGTGCTGGATGTATTCGGTCAGGCCGCCCGACTCGCTTGCCATGTCTCAACCCTTGAATCTGAACGCCAGCAGATAAACCGCGTAAGCAGCCGCCAACCCCGTGATGGCGGCCAGCGGCGGCAACTTATATTGGAACAGGATCACGATCAGCCCCCCGACGATCACGATCCATTTTAGGAGCATGCCTGTCAGCAATCGGCTCAACGCCATGCCAGCCCCGTCTAACCCGCTGAAAAAGCGTGCCGACATCAGCGCGGTACCCAGCGCCACAATCACCGCACCCGCAGCGGCCGATATCGCTTCACGACGCCCCAGCGCCAGGAAAACAAGGCCGACCAGTACTGCTACAGCGAACTGCAGCCACATGATACGCAAGGCGAGACGTCGACCGGAGGCAAGACTGTTGAGCACGTAACGTCCCCGCGCGGTTTACACCAGGCGGCACCGATACAGCTACCGGCCACATTCCAATCCGCAAGAGTATATCAGTGGGCCGATTGCAGCGACAAGCCGAAGGCGCTGCGACATCTTGTCATGCGCCTATTTTTGTTCACACTTTGCCGCTCTGCCCAAAGAAAAAGGCCGGACATGAGTCCGGCCCTGAGACGCAACTGGGGGATTAGGTGTTGCGTCGATAAAGCGTGATTACTTGCCTGCAGCAGCCTTCTTGACCGCAGCCACCGGCGCCGCAACGGCGTCGTTGGCGGCCTGCTGCTGCTCCTGCACGAGCGCATTGAGCGACTCGGCGGTCTTCTGGGTCACGGCAATAATTTCTTGCGTTACAGCCACGGCGCGCTCGGCGTTCTCGCGGCTGGCGGCGGTGCCCTTTTCCCACAGCGCACGCAGGCCATCGGCGTCGCGAGTCTCAAAGGCATCGGTGATGAAGGTGGAGGTAACTTCCGCCTGTTTTTCGAGCGCCTTGATCTGAAGCTCGGCGACCTTTTCCAGACCCTTGATCGCCAGGGACTGAGCCTTGAAGGCGCTGTCGGCGAGCTGTTTGGCGTAAGCAAAAATCTGGGAATTGAGTTGCTGCGTCATGGCTTGGTCCCTCGACGGGAGTTTGGGTAGTGGGCGTAGCCTACCAAGCCATTTGCTGCAATGCAATATATTTTTCATGGGAAAACAGACATGTCACGAAAAATTCAATAGATTCTTGGGTTTAAGACCAAGCCATGAAATTTTGCGACGCGTCAAAAACTGTCACGGCTACTACTTGCGCCCGAGGTGCACGTCTCATGCACGACCACTTTGTCCAGACCGGGCAAGCGCGGCTCCAGGCGGCGGAAGATCCAGCGCGCCAGCACTTCGCTGGTGGGGTTCTCCAGCCCATCGATGTCGTTGAGGTAGTGATGATCGAGCTGGTCATAGATCGGCGCGAAGGCCGTCTTCACGTCGGCGAAGTCCATGACCCAGCCCAGCGACGGATCCGGCTCGCCCGCTACGTGGATCTCGACACGGAAGGAATGCCCGTGCAGTCGCGCGCATTTATGGCCCAGCGGCACGTTCGGGAGTCGATGGGCCGCTTCGATGTGGAAGACTTTGAAGATATGCATGGCGCCATTCTACCGCTTGCGACAGGCGGCTTCCGAGGCTCGCCGCCCGCCATGGCTGTCCACGTCCCCAAGAGCGACGGTCATACACGTGCCCAGTCCGGTCAGATGGAATGCGTTTCCGGCGAGGACTGAACATGCGGCTGGTGTTGGACACGCGGTTGGTGGAACACGCGGTTAGTGACGTACAAAAGGCCTGTCCGAAGCGAGGTAACCATTTGTTGGTTCGCCACTTCAGTCAATGAGCGCGGCAAGGACGTGTTGCGGGTCTTTCTCAATGGCACGCAAAAGCGCTCGTGCCGGCCCGGTCGGATTGCGACGCCCCTGCTCCCAGTTCTGAAGCGTGCCAATTTCCACGTCAATGACCTTCGCAAACTTGGCCTGCGAGAGTTTGGTGAGGGAGCGGATGCGCTTTACCTGCTCAGACGCAACGTAAGACTCGCGCGAAGGAGCGCGTTCGCCTCGACGGATTTCATCCATCTGGGTGACGCTCTGCATCAGGTCTTTGAAAAGTTCTTTGTCCACGACTATCTCCACTGCTCGATCACTTCTTTCAGCACTTTCTTCTGTGCGGCGGTGAGGTCTTCAGCCTCATTCTTTGCATATGCCAGCAGAAGGGCTATTTGAGACGCGCTAGTGAAGTAGTAATAGATCACTCGGGCGCCGCCGCGCTTGCCATGGCCTTTGGCGGCCATGCGGATCTTCCTGAGCCCTCCGGTTCCAGGAATCAGGTCACCCGCCTCAGGATCATTGGCCAATTCGCGCTGGAAATCGGCGTAATCATCATCATCCACAAGGGCGGTGATCTGACGAGTGAAGACCGAGGTCTCAATGAAAATCATGG